>JBOGFO010000209.1:0-3206 GCA_050743445.1 Acidimicrobiia bacterium | reverse complement strand
GGCGGCAGCAGCAGCTCCTAGCCAAGCGCCTCCCCACAAACCGGCGTTCCTCCGGAACACCTGTCGTTCCGCAGGAACGCAAGAACGGGCACGCCGGCCTCGTCCACGGCCTTAGTGAGGCGACGTGGTGGGGCCGACCTGAGCATCGAGCCAGCGGTTGAGCCGGCGGGCGGCGACGAGGAAGTCCACGACCCGCTGCTTGGACTTGGCCGTGCCCATCCAGGCCGCCACCGGCCACTGCTTCCAGGCGATGAGGCCCTTGTGGCGCAACAGCTCGATGCGGGGATGATCCTTCGGGTAGCCCTTCGGCGCCGTCTTCAGCACGTCGTGGCCGGTGACGTCGATTCCGGCCGCCCGGAGGGTGGCGACGATGCCCTCCAGCTCGGGGCCGCTCTTGCCGTCGTCGACTGACTGCCGGTACCGCTCCAGCTGGTCGGGCATCATCACGTAGTACCCCGACCCGGCCGCCAACCCCTGGGCGGAGAACTGCACGTAGCCACCCCGCTCCAGCGTGGCGCCGATCGCCGTCTTGTAGGGCGACTTGTCGCGGGCGAAGCGAACATCACGGAAGGGTCGGAAGATCTTCCCCTCTCCGAACTCGCCGGCCAGCTCGGCCAGGAGCTCGACCATCGGCCCGCGGACGAGGTCGTCGTACTCCTTCCTGTGGTCCTGCCAGTACACCCGGGTGTTGTCGGCCTCGAGGCCCTCGTAGAACTCGATCGCCTCCGCCGGCCAGCCCTTGAACGCCATCGGCGCACGCTATCCGAGACCCTCAGTGCGTGGCGCCGAGGTTCGCTGGGCGCCGCGGGCTGCGTTGATCCGCCGCTTGGCGGACGCGTCTAACACCGGCGCGGGCGGAGGACCGTGGGTCCGCGAAGCCCGGTAATCGGGTGGTCGTGGCCCTCGGATCGTCGTAGCGTGCAGCCGGTCTTTGTGCTCCCCGATGGGCCGGAGTCAATGCCGTAGATCATGGATCTCGACGTTGACCAGCAGCTTCCCCTCAGAAATGTCACACCCCGTCTGGAGAATGCGAACAGAAGTTCGTTTTTTGTTCGGTGGAGGGTGACGGATCGAGGAGGTGCATCAGGAGATGCATGAGTACAACGAGAACAAGCTTGGGGAGCTGATCCTCTGGTTCGCCGCGCATCTCAGGTCGGAGCCCGCTGGGGGGTCCACCAAGTTGAACAAGCTGCTGTTCTATGCCGACTTCGTTCACATGCGGACGTACGGCCATCCGATCACCGGAGCGGAATATCAGCGTCTGCCGCACGGACCTGCGCCGCGCCGTCTTATCCCGGTGCGGGAGGCACTGATCTCGTCGGGCTCCGCCGAACTGGTTACGGAGAACTACCTCGGCCTGAACCAACGGCGGCTTGTACCGCTCCGCCCGCCGGACATGGCCCACTTCTCGGCGGAGGAAAAGGCGACAATCGAGCTCGTTTTCCAGGAGCTCGGAGCCCGGACTGGTACGGACCTCAGTGACCGATCCCATCTTGAGCCCGTATGGGACTTGGTGGAACAAGGTGAGACCATCCCATACGAGGGCGCGTTCTTGCGCGTCGGTCCCCCGGGGGAACGGGTGCTTCGTCACGCCGCGGAGCTGGCCCGACGGGTCTCCGCCGGAGGCGATTCCGGTGATCAGGCGTAAGGTTGTCCACAGTCCATCCGAGTCGTGCTGACTGCCGACGTCGCCGCCTTCCCGGCACCTCTCGCCTTCTTCGCCTTGTTGAGCGCCGCCGACACTGTGGAGATTGTGGACGTGATTCAGGATGCAGCCGGTCCAGAGGCCTTCGCGGAGGATGACGACTGGTAGCCGTGGTTGAGCCGGCGAAGCCATGAGCACGCTGGACCTGGTCTTCTGTTGTCTCCATCCCTACGACAGGGGACCGAGGACGGCCACCGACTCGGGCGGGAGGTCGAGCCGGCCGTCGTTGGTCACGCGGATGTAGTTGGCCGAGGCGAGGATCACCACGCCCGGATCGGGCGGGAGGGGAGTGAACCGGCGCTCGCCGGAGAAGTTGGCGGCCACGGTGGCCACCCCCCGGTTCATCACCATCCAGCCTTCCTCCTCGTCGAAGACGGTGCGCACCCGGCTCAGGTCGCCGTCGGAGAGGTCGGGGAGCCGCCGCCGCAGGGTGAGGAGCTGGTGGTGCCAGGCCAGCATCTCGTCGTGGGGTTCCTTGTCGAGCTCCGCCCAGTCGAGCTTGGAGCGCTCGAAGGTGGCGGCTGCCTGGGGGTCGGGCACCTGCGAGGGCTCCCAGCCGAAGCTGGCGAACTCCCGGCGCCGGCCTTCGGAGACGGCCTGGCCGAGCTCGGGGTCCTGATGGTCGGTGAAGTAGCAGAAGGGGCTGGAGGCGGCCCACTCCTCGCCGGCGAAGAACATGGGGACGAAGGGGGCGCAGGCGACGACGGCGGCGCCGATCTTGAGCTTGCCCAGGCTGAGCAGGTGGCAGGAGCGCTCCCCCTGGGCCCGGTTCCCGATCTGGTCGTGGTTCTGGAGGAACGCGAGGAACTGGTGGCCGGAGCAGGCGGTGGCCGCCCGGCCGTGGCGGCGGTCGCGGTGGACGGAGTAGCGCCCGCTGTAGACGTAGGCCTTCTCCAGGGCGTCGGCCAGGTCGGCCAGCTCCCCGAAGTCGGCGTAGTAGCCGTTGCGCTCCCCGGTCAGGACGGCGTGGAGGGCGTGGTGGAAGTCGTCGTTCCAGGCGGCGTCGAGCCCGTAGCCGCCGGCGTCGAGCGAGCGGATCGGCCGGGGGTCGTTGAGGTCGGACTCCGGGATGACCAGCAGCCGCCGCCCGACGAGGGTCTCGAGGGCCCGCACCCGGGTGCCGAGCTCCTCGAGGATGTGCACGGCGGACTGGTCGAAGATGGCGTGGACGGCGTCGAGGCGCAGGCCGTCGACGTGGTAGTCGGCCAGCCACAAGCAGGCGTTGTCGAGGACGAAGCGCCGGACCTCGTCGCTGCCCGCCCCGTCGAAGTTCACCGCCTGGCCCCAGGGGGTGCCGTACTTGTCGGTGAAGTAGGGCCCGAACTCGGAGAGGTAGTTCCCGTCCGGGCCGAGGTGGTTGTAGACGACATCGATGAGAACGCCGAGCCCAACGTGGTGGGCGGCGTCGATCAGGCGCTTCAGGTCGTCGGGCCGCCCGTAGTTGTGGTTGGGGGCAAAGAGATTAACGCCGTCGTAGCCCCAATTGCGCCGGCCCGGCGTG
>JBOGFO010000208.1:0-4433 GCA_050743445.1 Acidimicrobiia bacterium | reverse complement strand
GGTCGAGGTGGGCGACGGGACCGACGAGTACAACGCCACCCGGTACCGGGTCTCGTTCTTCTACGACCTGGCCAAGGCGGCGGTGAACCGGATGGCGTTCGCCCTGGCGCACGAGGTGGGTCCCCGTGGCGCGACCGCGGTGTCCCTCACTCCGGGTTGGCTCCGGTCCGAGGCGATGCTGGAGCACTACGAGGTCACCGAAGAGACCTGGCTCGACGCGACCAAGCTGACACCCGACTTCGGCATCTCCGAGACCCCGGCGTTCGTCGGCCGGGCGGTGGCGGCCCTGGCCGCCGATCCCGACGTGGCCCGCTGGAACGGGAAGTCCCTGTCCAGCGGCGAGCTGGCCAAGGTCTACGGCTTCACCGACCTCGACGGCAGCCGGCCCGACTCCTGGGGGTTCATCACCGAGGTGCGGGAAGCGGGCAACCCGGGAGACGTCGCCGACTATCGCTGACAAACCGGGCGGGTGCAGCGCCCCAAGCCGCCCCTTCGGTGCAGAAGTGGGAGCCGCCCGTTCGGAGCACCGCCCCGACACGCCGATCAGACAACACAGAACGTCGCCGTGTGGAGGCCGCAGTGTCGATCGTGTGGAAGGGCAAGGGGTTTCTCGTGGCGGTGATCGTCATCGCCGCGCTGGTCATGACCCAGCTGGCGGTGAGCGAGAGCCACGCCGGCCTGTGGGCGGGCCTGGCCTTCCTGGGTGCCGGCGGCGTGCTCATCGTCCTCAACCGGGCCCTGGGCCAAGTCCCCGGGCGGTTGTTCATCGACCCGGCCACCAACGAGCCCATCATCGAGCAGGCCGAGCACAGCTTCTTCTTCCTGCCCATCCGGGTCTGGGCGCCCATCTGCCTGGCCGGCGGCGCCGTCGCCGCCCTTGTCGGGCTGTTCCTCTAACCGGCGCAGGCTCAGGCTCTCAGTCGAGCGCGGCCACCGACACGATCGGCCGCAGGGGCGGCGTCGCGCCCAGTGAGCCGGAGAAAGGACGGTCGGAGAAGTTGAAGATGCCGCCGTCGGCTCCGACCATGAGGTAACCGCCACCGAAGGGGACCATGCCGGTGACGGGCCGGTTGAGCTTGATGCTGCCCAGCGAACCCCGGAAGGGGGCGGCGAAGGCGAACACGCCTCCGTCGGACGCCACCAGCCAGTAGCCGTCACCATCGCCGTCGGGTACCAGGGACTGGACGGGGGCGTTCAGGCGCTGGCCGCCCATGGAGCCCACGAACCGGGCATCGCCGAAGGTGAAGATGCCGCCGTCGCCGGCGACCATGAAGTAGCCGCGGCCCGACGGGGTGGGGATCGAGTCGAGGACGGGCGCGTTGAGCGGGGTCCCGGTCAGGTCCCCGAAGCGCCCGGCGTCGCCGAAGGTGAAGGCCCGGCCCTTGCTGGTGAAGACCCAGTAGCCCTTGCCGGTGGGCGTGGCCGAGAGGCTGACCGCCTGCTCCCCCGACGGCAGCGTCGACCGCAGCAGGTTGCCGAAGTGCCGGGCCTGGCCGAAGGCCGACACCGTCCCCCGGCCGTCGACGATCCAGTAGCCGTCCGCCACGGGGTTCGGTTCCAGGTCGACGGCCTCCACCCCGGGCTGCAGGGCGGCGGTGACGTCCCCGGCGTGGCGGGCGTCCCCGAAGGCGAAGACCTTCCCGTCGGAGCCCAGCATCCAGTAGCCCGAGCGGGTCACCACGGCCGACGGCACCACGGCCGGCGACGGCCGGGTGGTGGCGGTGGTCGCCGTCGTGCTGGTCGACGCCGGCGGCGCCGTGGTGGTCGTGGACGTGGTGACGGGAGGCGCCGTGGTGGTGGTGGTCGGAGCCGCCGTCGTCGTGGTGGTGCTGCTGCTGGTCGTCGTCGTCGTGACCGGCGGCTTGGTGGTGGTCGTGGTCGGCGGCTTCGTCGTCGTGGTGGTCGGTGGCTTCGTCGTGGTCGTCGGGGCGGCGGCGTCGAGGTCGACCACCCGCTCCAGGGGGACGTATTTGAAGTTCTGGTTCCCCGACGCCGGCGAGTCGTTGTGGTGGTCCTGGCAGATGAACATCCCCTGGCGGAAGCCCGGGCCCAGGTCGTCGGCCAGCGCCTCGATGCCGTCGGTGTTGGTGCAGCCGTCGGCGTCCGGGCCGCGGTCCACGGTGAACTTGCGGACGAAGGGGTTGTCGCCCTCCCGCCGGTAGACGGTGTACGACTCGTCACCCTGCGAGGACGCCAGCAGGTAGCCCGACTCACCGCCGAGGTCGACGATGGCGAGGCCCTCGACGTCGGCCTTCAGGTGGCCGCTGCTGCTCGTCGTGTCGACGGACTCACGGCTCGAGCCGTCGCCCGGATCGGCGCCGTACTTCCACAGGGCCACGTCGGCCTCGTTGACGTAGAAGTCGCCCCGCTCGTCGTCGGCCACGCACGCCTCGGCGTCGCCGCCCACGTCGAACGTCGACCGGACCGGACGCACGTCGATCTCCCCGCCCGAGGCCACCAGCTCGGACTGTTCGACGACGCTCGACAGGCTGATCCCGAACAGGTAGAAGCGCCCCGAGGAATCGTTGCGGTAGAGGCACACGCCGTTGGGGCTGACGTCGGATCCGTCGCTGCCGAGCGGGACCCGCACCAGACGCCGAGCGGCGGGATCGACCCGGTAGAAGCGGGGGTCGTCCCCGCCGCCGATCACGACGAGGTCGATGTGCCCGCCCTCGAACGGGAAGCCGCCCCGGATGTCGACGCCGTTGGCCCGGCCGTCGGTGATCCGCTGGAGCCGCTGGCCGGCCATGTCGTAGACCTCGACCGCCCCGGCCCGCTTGTCGGTTCCGATGACGAGCGAGGCGCCCGGATCGTCGGCGTTCCGCCAGATGGCGACGTCGTCAGCGGCGTCGCTGTCGGACAGGACCGGCTCGGTCTCGACCGTGGCATAGGCCGGTCCGCTGGGCGCGGCGGCCCGAACGACTGGCGCGGCTCCGATCAGGACCAGCGCCAGCACGGCGGCCAAACGAGCGCGTGCAGACACGGAGGGGGTTCTTTCGTCGGGGGGGACAGTCCGACGTATTCGCCGCAATGCTGTTGAACCCCTGCTGAGAACCACCTGTGCTCCGGCTGACCCTCAGGGAGCGTCTACGAGCGGCGCAGCAGGTCCCCCACCGTCCGGCGGAGCGCAGCCCATACCCGACCGATCATCAGCTGGACGGCCCGGCTCCCGCGCAGAACCAACCGGCCGGCCGAGCGCAGTGGCGTGGTGAGACAGCGGACGGACTGTCGCAGGGCGGCCGAGACCGGAACGAGGGCGGCGGCGACGGCGGCCCAGAGCCGCTGGACCGGGGCCAGGACCGCCGAGATCGACCGGACGATGCGCTCGATGGCGGGCAGAACCCGGCCGGTGATCCACTCGACCGGACCTGCAAGACGTGCGAACAAGGGCCCGAACCGGCGAGCCAACCGGACCCATGCGCCGGTCAGGCGCTCGAAGAAGGGGTCGAGCTTCTCGAGCATCCGCATCCCGAACTCGCCCCAGGCGCCCGCCAGGCCGCGCAGACCATCCCAGACGACGACGAAGGGAAGCAGCGGCAGCGCCAGGAAGCGCCACCGGCTCCGCTCACCGTTGATCTCGGACACGCCTCATTTGATCGGCGCTCCCACCCGGCATCTTGATCAGTGGGTCGATGCCGGACCGTGCCCGGCTGGGAGACTGCTCGCGGATGGGTGTCCTTCGCGTGGTGTTGCTGGGGATCGCCGCGGTCAGCGTCCTGATTCGTCGTCGGGGACTTCCGATCTGGGCGGTGCCGGCGGCGATGGTGGCCGTCGGCCTGGTCAGCGGTGTGTTCGCTCGATCCGCCGTAGGCGACTCGCTTGACCCGATGGTCGAACCACTCGGGTTTCTCCTCCTCGCCGTGCCCCTGGCCCGCGTTGCTGTCTCAGGCGTGCTGGGCGCCCGCCTTGAGGCGAAAGTCCAGGTTCTCGTCCTCGCAAGTGGTGGCCAGCTCGCTGCGCAGCTCCGACAGCACGGTCTTCGAAGGGACCTGCAGGTCGGCCTCGAGGACGAACATGGGGGTCGCACTGAAGGGCGCGTAGCTCAGCCGCGATTCGAGCGACGCGACGTTGATGCCCCGGCCGGCGAGGATGGCGGCGATGGCCTGGACGATGCCCTGCCGGTCGGCTCCGCTCACCTCGAGGTGGTACAGCAGGTAATCGGACCGGGGGTGGGCGGGGGACGTCTCCTTCAGCAGGCAGCGCAGCCCGAGTCCGTCCTCGATCGGCGAACCAATCTCCCGGGCGCGCTCGACGGTGCCGGGCGGGCCGGAGATCAGGAGGATCACGGCGAACTCCCCGCCGAGGATCGCCATGCGGCTGTCCTCGATGCTGGCGCCCGCCTCGCGGATCAACGAGGACAGCTGGTTGACCAGCCCGGGGCGGTCGGGGCCCACCGCGGTGAGCACCACGTAGCGTCGATCGCCGTCCATGGC
>JBOGFO010000207.1:0-7622 GCA_050743445.1 Acidimicrobiia bacterium | reverse complement strand
GGAACGAGCTCGTGGTCGAAGAGGACGATCCGGTCCCCAGCCCAGGCCATCTCCCGGTCGAAAGCGTCGGAGAGCGGGTCGTCGGGGAGCTGAGCCCAGGTCGCGGCCGCCGGGTCAAAGCTCCAGTCCGGGCGTTCACCCTGCTCGTCGGAGCCGGCCCACGCCACCAGGCGGTCCCCGGCGGCGACCAGGCGGTACCAGCTGTCGGTCGCCTGGACCCCGGGCCCGGCCAGCTCGGCCCAGGTGTCGGTGGCGGGGGAGTAGCCGAGGAAGGCCGGCCGGGTCCCGACCCGGCCGGTGGCGGGGAGCCAGAAGTAGACCGTGTCGCCGAGGACGGCGGTCTCGGCCCAGGCGAAGGGCACCGGCGCATCGGCGATGCTCCGCCAGGTGTCCGAGTCCGGGTCGTAGGCGGCCCCGTCGGCGAGCGGGGGGAACTCGGGTACGGCACACGATGCGTTCGGGGGACAGGACCACTCGTCGCCTCCGACCACGATCACCTCGTCGCCCGTCCATGCCCCGACGGCGCCGTTGCGGGGGGTGAGCGGCGGGTCGGGGAGGCGCTCCCAGCGGTCGTCGGGCTGGGCCGCCGCCGGTTGGGCCGGGTCGGCGGAACCGCAGCCGGCGGTAAGGGCGGCGAAGGCCACGAGCAGGGGGAGGAGGCGTCGCATGGTCAATGGGACGTCCGCCGGGCCGCTGCGGTTCCCGGGCTCAGCGAGACCGGGTTCGGGAAGGATTCGCCTCGGTTCCCGAGACAGATCCTTCCCAAACAGAGGTCCCATTTAGGCGAGGGGCACGACCTCATCCAGGGGGACGTACTTGAAGTTCTGGTTCCCCTCGGCGGGCTCGGTGTTGGTGTTGTCCTGGCAGACGAAGATCCCCTTGGGGAAGGCGGGACCGAAGTCGGCGGCCACGGCGTCGATGCCGTCGGTCCGTTCGCAGCCGTCGGCGGCGGGCCCGTCGGCCACCTGCACCTTCCTCAGGAACTCGTGCGGTGCTTCCCGCCGGTAGACGTTGAACGTGAAGTCACCCTGGGAGGAGGCGACGAGGAACCCGGTGCCGGCCGGGCCGTAGACGATGGTGAGGCCCTCGACCTGAGGAGCGATGTGGCCACCCTCGGCCTCGGTGCCGTCCACGAGCTGGCGGTCGGCCGTCGCGGCGGGATCGCCCGGCTCGGCGCCGTACTTCCAGATCCCCCGGCCTTCCTCGCCGACGTAGAGGTGGCCCGTGCCGTCGTCGGCGACGCAGGCTTCGAGGGCGTCGTTGCCGCCGGCGGGATCGAGCGGCTGGGGGTCGACCTCGATGGTGCGCACCACCCGTCCGTTGACCAGGCCGCCGTCGTCGAACAGCTCGACCTGCTCGACGCGCCCGCCGGGGTTGACCCCGAAGGCGTAGAAGGTGCCGGTGACCGGGCTGCGGTACATGCAGAACCCGTAGCCGGAGGTCACCCGGATCGACTCCCCGACGGTGACGTTGGCGAACTCGAGCGTGTCGGGATCGATGCGGAAGAACGTCATCCGTCCGGCGCGGGTACCGCCGCCGGCCACCCCGACGAGGTCGGCGGCCCCACCGGCGAGGGGGAAGGCGGACCGGGAGTCCAGGTTGTTCGTCCCTCCCGTTTCGATGCGCTGGAGCCGCCGGCCGGACAGGTCGTAGACGTCGAGGGTCTTCTCCTTGTGGTTGGTCCCGACCACGAGCGAGCGGGTCCGGTCGGTGGGATGAACCCAGATGGCGCTGTCGTCGACGGTGTCCCCGGCCGAAGTGGCGGGTTCGGTCTCGACGACCGCAGTGGCCACATGGGTGGGCGCCGAGGCCCTTCCCGGGCCGGCCAGGGCCCCGGCGAACAGACCGGCCGCCGTGAGTCCGGCGGCGAGACGGCGTGTGGGCCCAGTCCCTCGCATCCGAAAAGGATACGACCGCCATGGCGCCGTGAGGCGGACCGCCAGCGGAGCGGCGAGGGGGGGTTCCAACTGGTTACGCTGGGGCGCCTTGATCCCGGCGCTGAGCGCCGGTGGCCACGGACCCGGCCGGCGCTCGCCCCGTACCGACGAAACGCGGAGAAGGGGGAACCATGGCCATCGACTTCACCCTGAGCGAGGAACAGCAGCAGCTCCAGACGAATGCCCGGGCGTTCGCGGAGGGCGTGCTCGGAGGAGTGGCGGATCGTCTGGACGCCATCGAGGATCCGGCCAAGGCGTTCTACGCCCAGCGGGACATCTACATCGAGTTCGCCAAGGCAGGCTTTACCAAGTCGTTCATCCCCGCCGAGAACGGCGGGCTGGGATTCGGCATGCTCGCCTTCGCCATCGCCGCCGAGGAGCTGGCGCGGGTCGACGTCAATGTGCCGACCACGCTGCTGGCCAGCGGGTTGGGGCTCCAGCCGATCATCCAGTTCGGCACGGCGGAACAGCGCAACCGGTTCCTCCAGCCGTTCGTCGACGATATCGACGGCTCGCTGTTGGCCTCCTTCGCCTTCACCGATGTTGGCGGCGGCGCCAACTATGACGCCGAGGACCCCGGTGCCGGCATCCAGACGATGGCTCGGGTCGAGGGCGACCGCATCGTCGTGACGGGCGATAAGCACTACACGACGAACGGGACCGGTTGGGACGGCAACGGAGCCCACCTCTACACCGTCGTGTGCCGCACCGATCCCAGCAAGGGCGCCAGCGAATCCCTGGCCGTGGTGGTCGTTCCGGGGGAGATCCCCGGAATCGAGGTGGTCGAGGTCTACGACAAGCTGGGGCAGCGCGGCGTCGTCACGCCCCGAGTGCACTTCCGGGACGTCGAGGTTCCCGCCGACCATCTCGTCGGCCGTCCCGGTCAGGGCAAGGAGATCATCTCCGGCGCCTTCTCCTGGACTGCCGGCATCATCGGAGCCGCCTGCGTCGGTGTCATGCGGGCCGCCTTCGACTACGCCTTCGATTTCTGCACCCGGGAACGCCGGCTCGGCAGCGTCCCGATCATCGAACATCAGAACGTTGGGTTCATGCTCGCCGACGCCCGGATGCGCATCGAGGCGGCGCGCTACCTGACGTGGAAGGCCTGCCACTACTTCGACACCACCGGCGGCCGGGGCGAGGAGCTCGCCATCATGGCGAAGGTCCATTGCTCGGAGCTGTGTGTCCAGACGGTCTACGACCTCATGCGCGTCGTTGGCGTCGAGAGCTACACACCCCACACCCCGCTCGAACGGCTGCTCCGGGACGCGCTCGTCTTCCCTCTCTACGACGGGGGCAACCTGGGCGTACGGCGGCGGCAGCTTCACGACCTTCTGCGGCAACCGGGCTACGACCAGATGCTCGCCGCCGAGGGGCGCACACTGACCGGCGCAACGCGGTCCTGAAATTGTGAACTGAGAACGCCTCCCATTCCGGGAGGCGCCTGTGTGGGCCCGCAATGCAGCGATCATCGATGGCTGCTCCGTACTGTCAGCCCGGCGGGTCGACGGCGTCACCCTGTCCGTCGAGTTGGTCCACGGGGACCGGGACGCCTCCGGTCGATCGTTCCCCGTCCTCGCCAGAGGCAGCGCCAAGCGAACCGGAGATCGCCGGCGCTTGGTGTGGCTTGTCAGAACCGTATCCTATTGATACTGTATTGACATGCCGAATCGAGTGTGGCGGTCGCTGTTGGCGCTGGCGCTCGACCAGCGCGGCTTCATCACGCCCGAAGATGCCGCGAGCATCGGGGTTGATCCCGCCCAGCTGCGGGTGCTCGCCCACCGCGGGAACCTGGAGCGCCGGGGCCGGGGTGTGTACCGCTTCCCCGAGGTCCCCGTGGGGGAGCACGACGAGTACCAAGAGGCGGTGCTGCTCGTCGGCCATGGCGCCGTCGTGTCCTACGAATCGGCGCTGGCGCTGCTTGAACTCTGCGACGTCAACCCACGGCGCATCCACGTCACCGTCCCGGTCGGTGAGCGGGTGCGGCGCCGGATCGAGCGCCCGGTACAGGTTCATCACGCCCAGCTCCACCCTGACGAACTCACCCGCGCCGATGGGATTCCGGTGGTCACCGCCGCCCGGGCGATCCGGGACGGGCTCGCCGCCGGTACCGACGCACGGCTCCTCGTCCAGGCCATCACCACCGGGCGCCGAGAAGGGCATCTCGTCCCCGACGAGGCGGCCTGGCTGCAAGATCTGCTCGACGCCCGGGCGGGGGCCGGCGCCTGGTCGTGAAGCGCCACGACGTGCCGCCCCCCAACCTGGCTTCGCTGCGGGCCCGGGTAACCAACGCCGCGGCGGCGGCGTCCCTGCCCGTGGGCCGGGTGCAGCGCTACGTCGGCGTCGCCGTGACAGCCCAGGTTTTCGCCGGAGTCGCCGACGCCAGCGGCCCCCGCTTCCTCGTCAAGGGCGGTAGCGCCCTCGAGTTACGCCTTGGCCTCACCGAGTCGCGCACCTCGAAGGACCTCGATGGCGTCTTCCGGGGCGACTTCGTCGATTTTTTCTCGGCGGCCGTGGCCGCGCTGCGCGCTGGATGGGCGGGATTCACCGGGCGGGCCACCGAACCCGAGGAGATCGACATCCCCGGAATGCGCGTGCGGCCCCGGCGCTTCGCCGTGAAGCTCGACTTTCAAGGACGCCCGTTTATCACCGTCCCGGTCGAGGTCGCTCCCGAGGAAGCGGGCATCGCCTCAGAGTACGACCCCGTCCAACCGGCCGACCTCGACGGCCTCACCGTCCTCGGGCTGCCCCGGCCAGGCCCGGTCCCCTGCATCACGATCCGGTGGCAGATCGCCCAGAAGCTGCACGCCTGCACCGACCCGCTCCACGGAACGGCCCCGAACGACCGCGCCCGTGACCTGCCCGACATCCTCATACTCGGTTCCCTGCTCGACCACACCGACGTCCCCGCGGTACGGGAAGCGTGCGAGGCGGTGTTCGCCGCTCGCGAACGGCATACCTGGCCTCCGGTACTGGTCGTCCACCCGCACTGGCCGACGCTGTACACGGCGGCCATCAGCGACCTCGACGGCTTCCCGGCCACTGTCGACGGCGCTGCCGACGCGGTGCGCGCCTTCATCCGCCGGGTGGACGGGGCTCACTGAACCTCAGGTACTTCCCCCCGGCTCACGATGCGGGTGTTCGCCTGACGTCTTTAGCGCTCGAAGGTGATGAGGTGGGGATCGTCGGCGTCGACGAGTTCGAGTGATTCGGCCACCTTGCGGAGCTCTCCGACGCCGGCCGAGCCGCTGATGGTGACCTGGATCCCGAGGGCCTCGTCCCAGGTGATGAGTGCGGTGCGGTCGGGATTGGCCTGCTCAAGGCCACGACGGCCCCGGATCTCGATCAGACGGGACGAGGAAGAGGCGTTGGTGAAGGCCGTGGTGGCCGTCGCCATCCGTTGGACGCTGATGCTGACCGCCGGCCCTGCGTAGGGCGCAGAGGTGGGCGGCGCTGGCGCTTCGGCCTTTCCGTCCGGTGCCGGCTCCGCAGTCGGCGGCGCCATCATCGGCCCCTCGCTGGTCTGCTTCGGGTCCACCAGCGTCACGCCCCAGCTCCACTCCTCCTCGAGGCCAGCACCCTCCGGTTCAGGTCGCTCCCAGAGGACTTCCAGCGGCTTTGGGGGGTCCGCCAGCACCACGGGCGGTCCGGCGGAGTCGAGGTCGATGTGAAGGGCGTTCGCTACCGCGATGGCCTCGGCCCGGGCCCGGGCCCCGTGAAGGGTCCATCCGCCGCCTTCGGAATCGGTCCAGTACAGGACGCCCCAGACAGAGGGTGCGTCCTTGTGGGTCTGCCAGACGCCGCGGTCGCCGCGCACGCTGACGGCTTCCTCGATCATCAAGTCGTTGCCGCCGGCTTGGCGCTCCCGGTACGACGGGCCGGACACCTGGATTGTCCGAAGTACCCGGTCGGATGCGACACGATCCATCTCTGCGAGGATGAGGGCCACGCTGCCGTGGTGGCAGCCGAGATGGTCGGGCCAGACGCTCGCCCCAGCGTGGCCCACGGTCAGCCCGTCTGGAACGTAGGTGGGGAAGAAACGCAGTTCCCACGGCAGATCGGCGGCAGGCGCGTTCCCGTGGTCCCCGTCGTTGTCGCACTCGGCGTCCCAGTCCCGTACGGGAGCCGTGACCCTGGTGGCCGCCTTGACTTCCCGGTCCTTCGTCTCAGCCCCGCCCGTCGCGATCC
Organism: Acidimicrobiia bacterium; assembly: GCA_050743445.1. Taxonomy (GTDB): domain Bacteria; phylum Actinomycetota; class Acidimicrobiia; order IMCC26256; family BP-133; genus CAWBJP01. The sequence goes on along the minus strand of JBOGFO010000207.1, from coordinate 1,497 downwards.
CGGCGGCCACACCGGCCGCCAACAGAGCGCCGGCGGCAGTCATTGTGCCCAGCCGCCGCCAACCGCGGCGCGAGGAGGGTCTCTCCGGGTCGATCTCTTCCAGAACAGGAACATCAGCGCTCATGCCTCCATCATGAGGCTCGTCGGCCGGCGGCGGTATCGGGGAGAACCCTGGCTCGACCCTGACCGCCGAAGAGCGCAGATCGGGGGGGATCGTGCCGCCGTCTGACCGCCGCCAGGCCCGAAGCGGCGAGCGTGAAGCCCTGGCCCACAACCGCTCCGGCTTCGAGAGTGGAGCCAGGGGGATTTGAACCCCCGACCTCTTGCATGCCATGCAAGCGCTCTGCCAACTGAGCTATGGCCCCGTGCCGCGTTCAACGCTAGCAGGGGCCTCCCTCGCCGCGAGGCAGAAGTGTCGGCAGAAATTGAATTGATCGGGATCGGCTCCGACTGGGAGCCTGAGCGCTTCCTACCCCAAAGGAGGGCCCATGTTCGACAAAGAGGTGGACGCCGACCTGCTGGCCACGGCCGACTCGGTGTGGGAGGCGCTCGCCGACCTCGCCGTCATCGCCAACGACTCCATTGATGCTCGTTGCGGCTGCCAGCAGCAAGGCCTGCAGCAGCTCTGACCGACGAAGGGGCGGGGCGGCCTCCATGACCCTCTGCGACGAGCAGGAGTTCCTGACCCTGGCCGCTCCGCTCCACCAACTCCCCCCGCCGGCGGGCGGGTAGCAATGGGCCCGCTGGAGTGCGCTTTACGACCGGTTCCCAGCCGATGCGTTCCCCCGTCGCCTCCGCTGGCTCGGGTGGGCGGGCGATGGACCGGGCGCAACCGCCGACTGGTGCCGCTGGCTGCGGGACCGATCCTGGGTGGATCGAGGCGACGGAGCCGATGGCCTCGGGCGGTGGGCGGTGGCGCGCTTGCCCGAAGGGGGGTGGGCGGAGTCGGTCGGCGAAGATCTCCGCCGCCATCTCGCCGGCGAGGTCCGGGCGATCCTGGCCTCGGTCGGGGGCGGCGCGCCGAGGCCCGGTGCGACCGGTGAGGAATTGCCCAGACTGGCCGAGCGCCGTCCCGCCCTGGCCCGACTGCTCGGGCTCCGGGTGGAGTTGTGGATCGGCGCCATGGCCGAGCTCTCGAGGGTGAGCGCGCTGACGTTCGCCGATGGTGGGCGGGTCGTCTACAAGCCGAGGAGCATCGAGGTCGAGGCCGCGTGGGCCGGCCTCGTCGACTGGATCGATGCCGAAGCGGGCGCGCCCCGGCTCCGGGCCCAGCGGGTGCTGCCACGGCCCGGCTACGGGTGGGCCGAGTTCATCATCTCGGGCGGCCCCGCCGGCGGAGCCGCCGAACCCGCGACCTGGTACCGCTGCGGGTGGCTCCTGGCACTGCTCCACGCCCTCGGGGCCTCCGACTGTCACAGTGGCAACCTCGTACTCGCCGGAGGCTGGCCCTACGTGATCGACCTGGAGACCGTCCTGACGCCGGGCCACCTGCTGGAA
>JBOGFO010000206.1:0-6554 GCA_050743445.1 Acidimicrobiia bacterium | reverse complement strand
GTCGGGCCGGTTGGTGGCCGCCATCATGACCACGCCCTCGGTGGTCTCGAAGCCGTCCATCTCCGAGAGCATCTGGTTGAGCGTCTGTTCCCGCTCGTCGTGGCCGCCGCCGAGGCCCGCCCCCCGCTTGCGGCCGATGGAGTCGATCTCGTCCACGAAGATGATGGCCGGGGCCTGCTTGCGGGCGGTCTGGAACAGGTCCCGCACGCGGGCGGCGCCGACACCCACGAACATCTCCATGAAGTCGGAACCGGTGACGGAGATGAAGGGGACGCCGGCCTCGCCGGCCACGGCCCGGGCGATGAGCGTCTTGCCGGTGCCGGGCGGCCCGACGAGGAGGACGCCCTTGGGGATGCGGGCGCCGATCTCCTTGAACTTGCCGGCGTTGCGCAGGAACTCGACGACCTCGGTGATCTCCTCTTTCACACCCCCGTAGCCGGCCACGTCGGAGAACGTCGTCTTCGGCTTCTCGGTCGTGTACACCTTGGCTTTGGAGCGCCCGATGTTCATGATCCCGGCCATCTGGCCCTGGGCGCGGCGGCCCATCCACCACCAGAAGCCGACGAGCAGTCCGATGGGCACCAACCAGAGCAGGAGCGACCCGACGAGGTCGGACTGACGGGGCCGGTAGTTGCGCTTCACGCCGTGCTCGACGAGGAGCGCGTTGTCGATGTCGGGGAGGTCACCCTGGGGACCCTGGGTCCGGAACTCGTCCCCGCTCTTCATGACGCCCTCGATGTTCCCGCTGACCTGGTCGATCTTGACCTGGTCGACATCGTCGGCCCGGACCGCGGTGATGAACTCCGAGTACTCGAGGACATCGCGGCGGGGTCCGCTGCCGCCGAGGTTGGAGATAAGCAGCGCGCTCAGGACCATGACCACGACGATCCAGGGCATCCAGCGCGGGAAGCTGGTCTCCGAGCCGGAGCCCGGAGCGCCCCCGGAACCCTTGTCGCCCGGGCGGCGGTTCACAGACGACCGGCGGAGACGGGAGGGTGGCTCACCGCCCCAATGGTAGGGCTCCTGTTATCACCCGGGGGACCGCGTGTTCCTGAACGGGGGATTTTTTCTCGCCCGCCTTGACTGACCTCGCGATCCGGTGGTAGGTTGCTCTTTGTCTTCCGCAGAGGCCGGAACCGCAAGGTTCAGGGTCACTGCGGAAGGCTTTTTTGCATTCATTTTTCCGGCGGCCAGGCGAAAGTCCTGCTCGTCGTGCTTTTGCGGCTGGGCTGCGAGGCCGGAACGCCGCTCGACCGACCTGGGTCCGACCCCCTGGCGGCAGCGCGCACGACCGGTCCTGAGGAGGAGTGGCTTAGGTAACGCGCTGTTACCTAAGACAAATTGTCCGGTGCCAGCAGGACCAGGGCGATGGTGGTCAGGTTGAAGCCGGCGTGGATGAAGATGCACGAGGACAGGCTTCCCGTGCGCAGGGCGCGGACGGCGAGGATCGCCCCCAGCGCGGCCAGGGCCGGGAGCGACCGGAAGGAGGCCGGATCGCCGAGGAAGTGGACGGCGGCGAAGACGAGGGACGAGCCGAGGATGGCCGCTCCCGGGCTCATCCTCCGAAGCATGGCCCGCAGGAGGAGGCCCCGGTAGAGCGTCTCTTCGACGAGGGGGGCCAGGACCGCCGCCCCGATGGCGAAGAGCACGATCGTCACGACATCCTGGGACCGCTCGAGCTCCTCCACCAGCTGCTGGTTGTCGAGATCACCGCCCAGCCACATCAAGGGGAGGAGGGCCAGCCAGAAGAACCCCTGGATGGCGGGCCCGAGCCAGAGGGAGCGGGCGTCGGCGGCCCGCAGCTCGAGCCCGAAGTCGCGCCGGAGCGATCCCTGGCCCTTGGCCTTGGTCACCACCAGCAGCGCGCCGAGGGACGCCAGTTGCTGGACGGGGAGGAGGACCCCGAAGGTGTACAGGGGGTCGATGTTCTCGGCGGTGGCCACCGGGACGGCGGCGAAGAACCCGAGGAGCCCGGCGCCCACCCACACGAGGAGGGCGTCGGGGATGCCCCACCGGATCTTCCCCCCGGTCAGCTCGGTGTTCATTTCGCCTTGGCGGTGCCGAGGTAGCGCTTCTTGACCTTGCCGTCCTCCCGCCAGTACGCGTACCAGTAGGGCCCGTGGGGACAGCGGGTGCAGTTGGCCTTGCCGCAGCGGACGTTCTCGAGGCGGAAGGTCACCTTGCTGCCCCCGGCCGGGACGGGACCTCCGCCCCGGCGGGCGAGGAGGTCCTGGGCGAGGATGACGAGCCGCCGCAGCTCGGGCTCTTCCAGGGCCCGGACGGACTCGATCAGGGAGCGGTCGAGGCTCACACCGGCAGCGTACCGGGGGGTCCCCGGGTGCCCGCCGCGACGTGAACGTTAGGTATTGGTTAATGAACCTGACGGTGGAGGAACGCCCGACGGCCAACGACGGCATCTTCACCACCACCTACGCCGTCCCCGATGATCTTCTGGCCGGTGACGAGATCTGCGACCAGGGCTTCCTCTCGGGGGACACCTCCGGTGGCGGGTTCGGCCAGGACCGCTCCGACCAGGTGTGCTTCACGGTGGAGGAGGGGTCGGAGACGGAGTCCGGCACGGTGTCGCCGCCGGCGCCCGAGAGCCCGCCGGAGTCGGGGCCGCCCGACGCCGCGCCTCCGGAGTCGGCTCCGCCGGCGCCTTTGTCACCCACCCCGGGCACGGACGTGCTCGGCGAGCAGCTCAGTGCGCAGCCCGAGGAGGCGGCTCCCCGCCAGCCCGCCGCGGTCACCCCGGAGGTGGCCGGTCCGCCGGCCCCCGAGGTCCTGGGCGACACGCTGCCCCGGACCGGCCGGGAGACCCAATGGCTCATGCTGGCGGGTGGGATGGTCCTCATGCTGGGCGGTTTCGGGCTGATCGGCGGCAATCGCCGGCCCGGGCGCGTCCCGTATCCCCCCTGATCGGGGCGGCGTCCACGAGCAAAGCTGGAAAGAACTAGTCATCGCCCCCGGTTCGTCCGGTTTGTCCCCCGCGGGCGCACCCTGCGCCGGCGTCCGGGCTGGCATGCTGTTGGGATGCGCCTGACCCCCCTCCAGCGCTGGGTCGGACTCGTCGCGACGGCGGCGTGCGCGCTCTATGTCTGGTTCACGCTCCAACCCGACCTGCTCTTCGGGAACACCACGGCGAACGGCGGTGACACCGGGGCGCACGTGTGGTGGCCGGCCTACCTGCGTGACCACATCCTCCCCAAGTGGCGCCTGACGGGCTGGGCGCCCGACTGGTACGCCGGGTTCCCGGCCGGGCACTTCTACTTCCCGCTGCCCTCGCTGCTGGTTGTCGCCCTCGACGTCTTCCTCCCCTACAACGTCGCCTTCAAGCTGGTGACCGCCATCGGTCCGGTGGCCATGCCGGTCGCCGCCTACGCCTTCGCCCGGGGCATCGGGGCCCGCTGGCCCGCCCCGCCGCTGTTTGCCGTGGCCACGCTGCCGTTCCTGTTCTTCACCGGTTACCAGATCTACGGCGGCAACCTGGCCAGCAACCTGGCCGGAGAGTTCTCCTTCACCATCTCCATCTGCTTCGCCTTGTGCTTCCTGGGCGCTCTGGCCCGCGCCCTCGACGAGCGCAGCGGCCTGGCCCTGCCCGCCGCCCTGCTGGCGGCCACCGCCCTCAGCCACATCATCGTGGCGGTCTTCGCCGCTACCGGGGCGATCGTGATCTGGCTGCTCCGCCGGCCGGTCAAGAACCTGCCTCTGGCGCTGGGCATCGGCGGGGTCGGGGCGATGCTGAGCGCGGTGTGGAGCCTCCCGCTCGTGGCCCGCCTCGGTTACACCACCGACATGGGGTGGACCAAGGAGCCGCCGATGGGCCCTAACGGCAACCTCCTGCCCCCCGATCTGCGCTGGGCCTTCTTCCTCGCCGTCATCGGGGTGGTGACGGCCATCGCCTTGTGGCGCAAGGGCCTGCTCGGCCTGTTCGCCCTCGCCGTCATCCTCGGGGTGGCCTTCGTGGTCATTCCCGAGGGCCGGCTGTGGAACGCCCGGCTCCTGCCCTTCTACTACCTGTGCGTATTGTTCCTCGCCGCCGGGGGAGTGGCCGAGCTGGCCAACGGGCTGGCCCGGGGCATCGTCCTGCTGACGGAACGCAGGCACCGCGCCCCGCCGGTGCCCGTCCCCGAGGGAGAGCTCGCCCCGATCTACGGCCCGGCGTTCGCGGAGGAAGCGTTCGCCGAGGACGTCGGCCCGGTCTCGGACTACCCGCCGCCGGCGGACTACCCGCCGCCCGGAGACGACGAAGCGGTCGAGTCCGGTCCGCTGGAGCCGGAGGCCGAGCCCGGCCGCCGTCGTCAGGTGCCGGTCTTGGCGCTGCCGGTGCTGGTGGTCATCGCCGCCCTGATCACCGGCGTCGCCTACACGAAGGAGCACCGGAAGTTCCTCCCGGCGTGGATCAAGTGGAACTACTCGGGCTACGAGGCCAAGCCCGCCTATCCGGAGTTCAAGGAAGTCATCGACACTATGGCCAAGCTTCCCCCCGGCCGGGCGCTGTGGGAGCCGTCGTCCGACATCGACAAGTACGGCACGACCCTTGCCCTCGAGCTCCTGCCCCATTTCACCGACGGGCGCATCGGGTCGATGGAAGGCCTCTACTTCGAGTCGGCCGGGACGACGCCCTACCATTTCTTGATGGTCGCCGAGCTAGCTAAACAGCCTTCAAACCCCGTTCGGGACCTCCAGTACAACAACCTGGAGGACTTCGACCTCGGGGTGCGCCACCTCCAGCTCTTCGGCGTGCGGTACTACATGGCCCAGTCCGCCGAGGCCAAGGCCAAGGCCGACGCTCACCCGGATCTGCGGAAGGTGGCCGAGACGGGCCGGGAGGGGACCGAGCCCCACGTGGCCCGGTGGGCGATCTACGAGGTGGCCAACGCACCCCTCGTGGAGCCCATGACCAATGAGCCCGTGGTGGTCACGGGTGCGGGCGGGCACGACTGGCTCGAGCCCTCCGCCGCCTGGTTCGACGACCCCGCCGCCCTCGACCGGCACCTGGCGGACGACGGCCCGGACGAATGGGCCCGGGCCACGGCCGAGGACGCCCAAGGCGCGGAAAGGCGGCCGTTGCCCGAGGTCGAGGTGACCGACGTGAAGAGCGGCGACGACTGGGTGAGCTTCTCGGTCGACAAGCCCGGCGTCCCCGTCCTGGTCAAGACCTCGTACTTCCCCAACTGGGAGGCCGACGGCGCCAAGGGTCCCTGGAGGGTGTCGCCGAACCTGATGGTGGTGGTCCCCACCGACCGGGACGTCACGCTGCGGTACGGACGGACGGCCGTCGACCTGGCCGGCATGGGGCTGTCCTTCGGCGGCCTGATGTGCCTCTTCCTCCTGGCTCGGTGGCGGCCCGCCCCGCTCCCCGGCCGGCCTCCGGAAGACGACGAGCCCGCCACCCAGCCCGAAGAGGAGTCCGCCCCCGCCCTGGTCTGAGGCAGGGCCGGGTTAGCATCCCCGCCGATGCCCCCGCTCGCCGCCACTCTCGACGCGATCTTCAAGGCCTACGACGTGCGGGGCGTGTACCCCGACGAGATCGACGAGGACACGGTCCGAAGGATCGGGAACGCCTTCGTCACCTTCACCGGGGCGCCACGCATCATCGTGGCCCGGGACATGCGCACCTCGTCGGGCCCGTTGTCGGCCGCCTTCATCGAGGGCGCCACCCTGGCCGGGGCTGACGTCGTCGATGCGGGGCTGGCCTCCACCGACCTCATCTACTTCGCCTCCGGCCGGCTCGACGCCCCGGGCGCCATGTTCACGGCCAGCCACAACCCGGCCCGGTACAACGGGATCAAGCTGTGCCGGGCCCAGGCGGCGCCGGTCGGCCAGGACAGCGGCCTGGGCGACATCAAGGCGAAGGTGGCCGCCGGTCATCTCGAGCGGGCGCCCAGCCCGGGCACGGTGACCGAGCGCGACCTGGTGGGCGAGTACGCCGAGCACGTCCGGGGCTTCGTCGACGTCTCCAAGCTGCGGCCGCTCAAGGTGGTGGCCGATACGGCCAACGGCATGGGTGGCCTCGTCGTCCCCCGGGTGTTCGACGGCCTGCCCTTCGAGCTCACCGTCCTCTTCCCCGAGCTTGACGGGAACTTCCCGAACCACCCGGCCGATCCCATCCAACCCGAGAACCTCCGGGATCTCCAGCGGGTGATCCGGGAGCAGCAGGCCGACATCGGGCTCGCATTCGACGGCGACGCCGACCGGGTCTTCCTGGTCGACGACCGGGCCGAGCCGCTGTCGGGGTCGCTCACCACCGCCCTGGTGGCCAAAGGGATCCTGGCCCAGAACCCGGGTGAGACCGTGGTCCACAACCTCATCTGCTCGAAGGTCGTGCCCGAGGTCATCAGCGAGATGGGCGGCGTCCCCGTCCGCACCCGGGTGGGGCACTCGTTCATCAAGGGGGTCATGGCCGAGACCGGCGCCATCTTCGGTGGGGAGCACTCGGGCCACTACTACTTCCGGGACAACTGGCGGGCCGACTCGGGCCTCATCGCCGCCGTCGTCGTCCTGGCCCAGCTCTGCGAGGCGGGGGTGCCCCTCTCGGAGCTGCGCCGGCC
>JBOGFO010000205.1:0-3822 GCA_050743445.1 Acidimicrobiia bacterium | reverse complement strand
GGGTGCCGGTGAGCGAGGGGTTGCGGCTGGCCGAGGCGCTGGCGCCGGCCGTCGCCGCCGAGCGGGCCGGGATCAAGATCGACGTCGACGCCTTGGTGTCGTGGTGCCGCCACCTGGCCAGCGACGTCGACCTCCTCGTCGTGGAGGGTGCCGGCGGCCTGCTCGTACCCCTGTGGGCCGACGTCACCATGGCCGACCTGGCGCTGCGCCTCGAAGCCGAGCTGGTCATCGCCACCCGGCCGGGGCTCGGCACCCTCAACCACACGGCGCTGACCGTGGAGGCGGCCCGGGCCCGGGACCTGCCCGTCGCCGGCCTCGTCGTGTGCGGCTGGCCCGCCGATCCCGGCGTCACCGAGACCACCAACCTCGAGCTCCTGGAGGCCATGGCCCCGATCCTCGGCCTCATCCCCTTCGTCGCCGGACTCGACACGGCCGCCCCCGATCCCATTCCGGCGTTCCTGCGGAACGACAGGTGTTCCGGAGGAACGCCGGAAGCGGGCTGAGACGCGCCAGCGGCGCCGGCGGGCGAACCCGGTCGGCGCCGCTGATGCGGGGGAACGTGTGCTCAGGCGTCCAGGCGGCCCTTGAGCACGTGGAGCAGGCGGCCGGCACCGAGGCACAGGCCGGCGGCGAGGGCCAGGAAGCCGAGGCCGGCGCCGGTCCGGGCCAGGGTGTCGGGCGCGGTCTCGCTGATGCCGAGCACCTCGGTGGGGACGGTGGTCGAGGTGGTCGGAGGGGCGGTGGTCGTCGTGGTGGCAGGGTCGGCGGCGGCGGCCGTCTCGACGGTCCCGGCGACCTCGGCCGGCGGGGTCTCGGCGGCGGGCGCCGGGGTCTCGACGGTGGGGGCGGGGGTCACGACGACCTCGGCGTCGACGGTGGTGACGGCCGGGGGCACGACGCCGGCGGTCGACACGATCTCCTCGGCCTCGTCGCACTTGCACTCCTTGGCCACGACCACGGCCTCGACCTCGGTGTCGATCGGGTCGTCGTCGTCGTCCATGCCGGCCTCGTCCCGGCAGCGCTCCACGGCGGCCAGCCACGCCGCGCGCACCTCGGGGGCCCGCTCCTTGAAGAGCCGGACCTTGAAGGCCCACCAGTCGCGGACGGCCTGGACCTCGGCCTCGGAGCGGTCCTTGATCCGGCCGCAGTTGCCGTTGTTGTCGTCCTCACGGTCGGCGTCGTTGCCGCAGCCGTTGTTGCCGTCGCGGTCCTCATCGAAGCCGCCCCGGAAGCCGGGCTTGTCCTTCCCGCCGTTGCTGTCGCCGTCGGGGTCGCTCTGGGAACGGCCCTGCGACCATTCGGCCCGGGCGCCGGACCCTGAGCTCTGGTGGCGGAACTCGGCCTTGCCGTGGCCGCCACCGGCGTGGGCCGCGGGGGCGGCGCCGAGGACCAGGCCGAGGCTGAGGGCGGCACCGGAGAGGACGCTGACGATCCTGGTGGGAGTAGTCATGGGATGTACCTCCGTCTCGTCGTTGAGTTCGGATGCCGTTCTGCCCAACCCACCTGAAACGCACATGCGAAGGAGATGAAAGTTCCTTCATCCGATTCCTGAAGGAATCTTCACCCCCGGTTCACGGCGCCTTCAGGCCCCGGGGCACAAATGACTCCATCACCGAAACGAACCGGACCGGACAGCAACAGAGTCCGGACAGAGAAGGAGGACAGCAAATGGGTACCGGAGTCAGCATCTTCCTCATCGCCGCTGGGGCCATCATCACCTTCGCGGTGGAGACCCAGGCCGAGGGAGTCGACCTCGACGCCATCGGCGTGATCCTCATGATCGTCGGCATCCTCGGCCTGCTCTTCACGCTGGTCCTGTGGGACGACTGGCGGCCCGGCGCCCGGCGCCGGTGGGGCTACGCAGATGACGAGGTCGTCGTCCGGGAGGATCCGCGCGTCGTTGAGGAGGGTCCCGTGGTGAGGCGGGTCAGCTCGACCCGCTCCTACCACTAACCACCCCCGAGCGGACCGCGCCGCCGGCGTCTCGCCCTTCACCAGGGTGGGGCGCCGGCGGTGGCGCGTCCGGTGCCGGGGCCCTTGGCAGGCGCAGCGTGAAGGCGGTTCCCTCCCCCGGCGTCGAGCGGACGGCCACCGCGCCCCCCATGGCCTCCACCAGCGAGGCCACGATGGCGAGCCCGAGGCCCGCCCCGCCGGGTGCGCCGGACTCACCTGGAGCCCCCTCGCCTCCCGCGGGTTCGGCCCGGGACCGGGCCGCCGCCCCCCGGTAGAAGCGGTCGAAGACGTGGGGAAGGTCCCGGGCGGCGATTCCCGGCCCGGTGTCGGCCACCGTGACGGCCACCTCCCCCGGTCCAGCGGCCACGGCCGAAAGCGTCACGGCCACGCCCTCCCCGCCGTGGCGCAGGGCGTTGCCCACCAGGTTGCTCACCACCTGAAGCAGCCGGTCGGGATCGGCCAGGGCGCTGAGCCCGTCGGCCGGTTCCGCGACCACGGTCCCCCCACCCAACACCAGGCCCCGGACGGCCGCCTCCTGGAGGACCAGGTCCACCTCCACCGCCTCCCGGCGCAGCGGCAGGCCCTCGTCCAGGCGGGCCAGGAGGAGCAGCTCCTCGACGATGGCCCGGATCCGGTCGAGCTCCTCCACGGCCAGGCCGACGGACCGGCGGGCGTCGGGGTCGTCGAGGTCGCCGATGAGCTCCAGCTGCCCCCGGGCCACGGTGAGGGGGGTGCGCAGCTCATGGGAGGCGTCGGACACGAAGCGGCGCTGGGTGGCGAAGGCGTCGTCGACCCGGGCCAGCAGCCGGTCGAAGGCGTCCGCCACCCGGCCGACCTCATCGGCCGGCGAGTCCACGGCCACCGACGGGGGCAGCTCGCCGGTGGGGCGGATGTCGTCGATCTCGGCCACCATCCGCTGCAGCGGCCGCAAGGTCCGGCGGACGGCCACGAAGGCCAGGGCGACGGCGAAGGCGATCCCGGCGGCGCTGGCCCAGGCGATGGCCGACAGCAGGTGGCCCACCGTTTCCTCCAGCCCGGAGCGCGAGGCCGCCACCAGGAGCGTGCCCGCCGGCCGGCCGTCCAGGACGAGCGGGACGGACAGGGCCCGGATCCCGTGGTCGCCGCCCTCGACGTCCCACCAGCGGGCCTCGTCGGCGCCGAGCAGTTCGGCCGCTCCGGCCACCGAGGCCAGGTCGAGGCCGCCGCTGGTGGCCAGCACCTCCCCCGTCCCGGTGCGGACGGCCACCACCTCGTCGCCGGAGTGGGGCTGGACGGCGAGCCAGTCCCGGGCGGCATCGGCCAGCGCCGCCGGTCGGGTGACCTGCCCGGCCGGCCCGTCCCGGAAGGACGTGGCGGCCGCGGCCAGGCGCCGGTCGAGGGCGTCGGTGAGGTGCTGGCGGGTGAGACGGGCGCTGACCCCGGAGACGACCAGGACGGTGGCGGCGACCAGGAGGGCGGAGATGGCCGTCAGGCGGGTCGACAGGCTGAGCGCCCGGCGGCGGTCAGTCCCGGTCACGCCGCCGGTCCTGCTCCGGCGGGCACTCGGGGTTCCTCGGACCCCGGTCCCGGCCCCGGCCGGTGTCCGTGCATTCCACCCGGCCGTCGACCTCCTCCACGCCGCCGGAGTCGCCTTGGGAGGGCGACTCCTCCCCGGCCGGCGGCCCGGAGGAGGTCGTGGTCGAGGGATCCGGGCTGGAGGTGGTCGTGGTGGAGGTTGAAGTGTCGGCGGCCGGCGGGGCGGAAGTCGTGGTGGTGGAGGCCGGGTCGCTCTCCGCGGGCGGCGGCGACGCCGGGTCCGGCCCCGGTCGGGGCGTCGACGATGCCGGCACCGGCTCCGGGGTTTCCGCCCGGGCCGGCGTCCGGCTCGCC
>JBOGFO010000204.1:0-3213 GCA_050743445.1 Acidimicrobiia bacterium | reverse complement strand
GTGCCGGCGCACCCGCGGATCGAGACGGGGGTAGGCCAGGTCGGCGAGCAGGTTGGCGGTCACCATCCCGACGGTGGTGAGCAGGAAGGCGCCTTGGAGCACGGGGTAGTCGCGGGCGATGACCGCGTCGTAGATGAGCCGCCCCACACCCGGATAGGCGAAGACCGTCTCGACCACGAGAGCCCCGGAGAGGATCGCTCCGACCGACAGGGCGGCCCGGGTGAAGACCGGGAGAAGGGCGTTGCGGAGGGCGTGGCGCAAGGCGATGCGCCGGTCACTCAGTCCTTTGGCCCGGGCCAGGCGCACGAAGGGCTCGTCCAGCGTGGCCACCATGGCCGCTCGGGTCAGCAGGAACATCGAACCGAAGCCGGCCAGGGCGATGGTGGCGGCCGGCAGGACCAGATGGCGGGCCAACCCCGCACCCCACGCCAGGCCCTCGGCGCCATCCGGGGCGGCCCCGAAGGACGGGAGCCACCCGAGGCGGACGGCGAAGATCGAGATCAGCAGCATGCCGATCCAGAAGCCGGGCATGGCGTCGACGGCCAGCACTCCCACCACGAGGCCGGCGTCGCGCCGGCTGCCTCTCCACCAGGCGGCGGCCGCGCCGGCCAGTATCCCGAGGCCGACGGCGGCCACGGTGCCCGTTCCCACCAGCAGCAGGGTCCAGGGGACGGCCTCGGCCAGAAGGGCGACGACCGGCCGGTTGTGGACCACCGACTGGCCCAGGTCGCCCTGGACCGCATCGGCCCAGAACCCGGCGTACTGCTCGAGGGTGGACCGGTCGAGCCCGTAGGACCGGCGGAGCGTGGCCAGCCGCTCGGGGCTCAGGTTCGAGGTGTCTCCGGCGTACCGGTAGAAGACCGGGTCCCCGGCCGCCAGGTGGGGCAGGGCGAAGTTCAGCGTCATCGCCGCCCAGATGACGAGCAGGTACTGGCCGACCCTGGCGGCCCTCACCCGCCGGCGCACGCCGGTCAGAACTCCTGGCTGATGGCGTTCACCCGCCGGCCGGTGGCGACGGGCAGGAACGACCACTTGTGGACGATCCCGTAACTGGGCGACTCGACCCATCCGTCGTAGCCCTCGGGCCGGAAGGCCCAGTTCTCGTCGGGATAGACGAGGGGAACCGAGGTCGGCTGGCGGTTGAACAGCTCCTGCATCCGGAACAGCACCGGGGTGCGGGCCTCGATGGTGGTCGTCGCCTTCCACTCCTCGAACAGGGCGTCGAACTCGGGGTAGGGAATCTCGGGGGCGTCCCACAGGTAGCCCGACCGGTGGCTCATGATGAACTGCGTCGGATCGGCCACCCCGTGGGCGCCGATGGTGCTGACCGAGAGGTCGAAGTCCCGGGTCTTGAACAGGGTGGCGATCGCACCGGCGTCGAGGGTGACGGGCTCGACGCGGACGCCCACGGCGGCGAGGTGCCCGGTCACGAGCTGCGCCGCCCGCACATGGGTGGGCTCGGCTCCGCTGACCTTGACGGTGAAGGCCAGCGGCCGGCCGTCGCGGCCTTCCCGGACACCATCGCCGTCGCCATCGTTGAATCCCGCCTCGTCCAGCACCCTCCGGGCCTCCTGGCGGTCGAAGGGGGTCGACAGGCCGGGCTTGGTCCAGGGCGAGTCGGGATGGGGGTAGCCGTTCACCGCCGGCCGGCCCTGGCCAAGGAGCACGTCGTCGAGGATCTCCTCCCGGTCCACGGCCAGCGAGAGGGCGTGGCGGAACTCCGGGACGTCGAACGGCGCGCGCTGGTAGTTGAACCGCAGCTCGAGGAACTGCAGCGGGGAGGTCTTCACCACCTTGATTCCCGCCCGGCCGGAGAAGTCGTCCACCAGCTCAGGGGCGACGCCACGGGCGGCGGCGTCGATCTCGCCCGTGCGCAGGGCCGTGAACGTCGTGGACGGGTCCTCGATGATGGGCATCACGAGCTCGTCGACCCGGGGACGGCCGCCGAAGTACCGCTCGTTGGCCTCGAAGCGGTACCCACGGGCCTGGCTGTAACTCACCAGCCGGTAGGGACCGGTGCCCACGGGGAGGGCGGTGTGCTTGGTGGGTTCGGTGACGCCCGCCCACACGTGCTCGGGGAGGATGGGGATGAAGGCCAGGGTGATCCGCCCCAGGTCGGGGCAGGGGAACGCGCAGGTGAGCCGGATGGCGTGGGGGCCCAGCACCTCGGCCCGGCTGATGGTGGGCACCTCGCTCACGTGGTGGGTGAACGTCCCGGAAGGCGCCACCTTGAAGTACTCCATCGTGAAGCGCACGTCGTCGGCCGTGAACGGCTCGCCGTCGTGCCACTCGACGTCATCCCGCAGGGTCAGCTCCCACGTGGAGGGGTCGAGGGCGCGCACCGACTCGGCCAGCCACGGTTGGGGTTCCTCCACGTAGGGGGACGGCGCCAGCAGCTGGTCGTAGACGAGCTCGTTCAGCGCCGAGTCGCTGCTGGTGAAGATGTTGAGCGGCCCGACATCGAGGGGAACCGACACCCGGAGCTGGGACACCCGGCCGCCCTGGCTGGCCTCACGCTCGCCGGCCGGCGGCCCGGAACAGGCCGACCCCGACACCAGCACGACGGCCAGGAGACGGACGAGAGAGTTAGGCCACCCGAAGATGCTTCAGAAGGTTAGCCAGACCAAACGCGCCGGCGTTACGGCCGGGCCGGCGCCAGCCGCGACGGCGGCCCCTCGAGCCCGGCGAAGGCATCGGCCAGCTCGGCGACGAGATGGCGACGCAGGCGGGCGAAGAGCAGCGCCTGCTCGTCCGCGGGCCGGGACGCCAGGCCCCGGCCGAAGTCGCCGGCGTCGGGAATCGACAGCTCGACCTCGGACTCACCCGGCCCCCAGCCGAAGAGCCGGATCGTCACCTCGACCTCGGTCTGCACGGGGGAGGTAGTCGGACGAGCCGAAACCGAAGTTCCCGACTCCGTAAGGCTGGGGTTTCGCAGCCGGGGGGCTAACCCAGGGAGCGCGCCGGTTCGCGGGGAGACTCGAGGTCGGCGAAGGCATCGGCGAGCTCGGCGACCAGATGCCGGCGGAGGCGGGCGAAGATCATGCCCTGCTCGTCGGCGGACCGGCTGGCCAGGAGGCGGCCCAGGTCGCTCGTCTCCGGGATCGACAACTCGACCTCGGACTCGCCCGACCCCCAGCCGTACAGCCTGACCGTCACCTCGACAGGTGCACTCTCCACGCGACCGGCTTCCTCTGAACGCGCGCTCTCTCCAAA
>JBOGFO010000203.1:0-4883 GCA_050743445.1 Acidimicrobiia bacterium | reverse complement strand
GGCCCAGACCGTCCGGCCCCATCACCTGGTGTGCAACGCCGACGAGTCGGAGCCGGGCACGTTCAAGGACCGCGTCCTCCTGGAGGGCGATCCCTTCTCCGTCCTCGAGGCCATGACCATCGCCGGGTGGGCCACCGGCTGCGAGCGGGGCTTCATCTACCTGCGGGGTGAGTACCCCCGGGCCCTCAACACCCTGGAGCAGGCCATCGCCACCGCCTACGAGCGGGGCTACCTGGGTGCCGACGTGATGGGCCTCGGGTTCCGCTTCGACGTCGAGATCCGGCGCGGGGCGGGGGCCTACATCTGCGGCGAGGAGACGGCCATCTTCAACTCCATCGAGGGCTACCGGGGCGAGCCCCGCAACAAGCCCCCGTTCCCGGTCGAGGTCGGGCTCTTCGGGAAGCCGACGGTCGTCAACAACGTCGAGACCCTGGTCAACGTGCTGCCGATCCTGGAGCGGGGCGGGAACGCCTACGCCGCCATCGGCACCGAGCGCTCCACCGGTACGAAGATCTTCTGCGTCTCGGGCCCGGTGCGGGCCCCCGGCGTCTACGAGGTGACGTTCGGCGTCACCCTGGCGGAGCTGATGGAGATGGCCGGCGGCATCGCCCCCGGCCGGGGCATCCACGGGGTGCTGCTGGGCGGCGCGGCCGGCGCCTTCGTGGCCCCTGACGGGCTCGATGTCCCGCTCACCTTCGAAGGGGCGTCGGCGGCCGGCGCCACCCTCGGGTCCGGTGTCGTCATGGTCGTCGACGACCGCGTCGAGCTGGCCGGGTTCCTGTTGCGCATCGCCGCCTTCTTCCGGGACGAGTCCTGCGGGCAGTGCGTCCCCTGCCGGGTGGGGACCGTCCGCCAGGAGGAGATCCTCGAACGCCTGGCGTCCGGTCACCCGCTGTCGAGCGTGGCCGACGAGCTCGCGCTCCTGGCCGACGTCGGCGCCGTCATGCGCGATGCCTCCATCTGCGGCCTGGGCCAGACGGCGGCCTCGGCCATCGATTCCGCCCTCAAGCGCCTCGAGGTTTTTCCCGCATGAGCATCACCGAACGCACACCCGTGGCCATCGGGCCGCCCCGGCGGATGATCGACATCACCATCGACGGCGAGGTCCGCCAGGTGCCGGAAGGCTCCACCATCCTGGACGCGGCCCGGGCCGCCGGAGCCGACATCCCCACCCTGTGCTACGGCGACACCCTCACCCCCAAGAACGCCTGCCGGGTGTGCATGGTCGAGGTGGAGGGCGCCCGGGTGCTGGCGCCGTCGTGCTCCCGCAAGGTGGAAGCGGGCATGGTGGTGCACACGGATTCGGCCCGGGCCCGCCTCTCCCGGCGCATGGTGCTCGAGTTCCTGGGCAGCTCCGTCGACATGTCGGCGGCCAGCCCCGAGGTCGAGAACTGGATGGTCGAGTACGGGGCCGAGCCCGAGCGCTACGGGAGCGAGGCGGCCACCGTCACCCACCAGCCGGCCAAGGTCGACAACGACCTCTACGTGCGGGACTACTCCCGCTGCATCCTCTGCTACAAGTGCGTCGACGCCTGCGGTGAACAGTGGCAGCAGACCTTCGCCATCGCCGTGGCCGGCCGGGGCTTCGACTCCCACATCGCCACCGAGTGGGATGCGCCGCTGCCCGATTCCGCCTGCGTGTATTGCGGCAACTGCGTGGAGGTGTGCCCCACCGGGGCCCTGTCCTTCGCCGCCGAGTTCCGTCTCCGGGAGGCGGGGGAGTGGGCGCCGTCCCGCCAGACCCAGACGGACACCATCTGCCCCTACTGCGGGGTCGGCTGCACGCTGACGCTCCACGTGCAGGACAACGAGATCGTCCGGGTGACCTCCCCTCACGACCAGTTCGTGACCCGGGGGAACCTGTGCATCAAGGGCCGGTTCGGGTTCGCCCACGTACAGAACCGGCCCAAGAACGATCCGGACCA
This sequence comes from Acidimicrobiia bacterium, assembly GCA_050743445.1. GTDB lineage: Bacteria > Actinomycetota > Acidimicrobiia > IMCC26256 > BP-133 > CAWBJP01. The sequence continues at coordinate 2,958 of JBOGFO010000203.1, read as the reverse complement.
GAACGGGACCGGCCGCAAAGCCTGATCAGCCCGGGAGCGCGAACCAGATCGTCAACCCGTAGCGGACCCCGTGTTGTACCGGTTCGGCCCGGTGGGGGTGGGTGACGAGTGACGGCCACGCCACCAGATGACCGACGGGCACGCCGGCCGTGTCCCACGCCTGCCGGGGAAAGGCGAGCGCGCCGCCCCGGTAGCCGTCGTTGAGCTGGACGGTGGCGCTCACCTGGGCGATGTCGTGGTGGAGGGGCAGGCCGTCCGTGGTGAGGACCTGGGAGTCGCCCCCCGGCCCCCAGGCCGGCTCGTAGCGGATGACGAACGCATCGTGGACGCCGGTGACGGCCGCCTCCGGCCAGTGCTCGTGCAACCGGGGCCACACCCGGGCCGTCAGGTCCTCCTCCAGGAGGCCGGCCAGGCGGGGGGAGAGGACGAAGAGCGACACCTCCGAACCGGGCACGGGGTCGTCGGGGTCGGACGACCAGATGCCGGCCACCTCGGCCGCCCGCACCACCGAGGCGCAGAACTCGGGCGTCCAGAACGGCATCACCAGGATTTCGGGGGCGGCCTCGACCGCCTTACCCGGCGCCGGGCCGTCCGCCGGGGGTGGGATCGATGGCCACCACCGGCCGCTCGTTGCCGGCGTGGAACTGTCCGGCCACCGCCACCAGGTCGGTGCCCGATCCGTCCAGGACCCGGAAGACCTGGCCGCCGCTGTCGAGGGCCAGGTCGGGGTTCCCGGCCAGGAGAGCCCCGGCGATCCGGTCGGCGTCGTCGGTGCCCTCCGGGAGATCATTGAGGATGCCGCGCAGGACGCCCGCCGGGCCGCACAGGCCGAGCGGGAAGGGATGGTGGCGGTAGGGGAGCGCGCCCAGCCCCCGGAGGAGCACGCCGGTCAGGCGCAGAGCCGACCGGCCGACGCTCACCGGCAGGGCCGAGGCCGCCACGGCCACGGATTCACTGAACACCTCATGGGCGGCGGCGATGTCCTCGGGTCCACCGGCCACCACCGCCCGGCCGTCGGGGTGGACGAGCACGAGGTCGTCGTCGGCCGGATCCAGCCCGTCGAGGGCGGCGATGAGGGCATCGAGCGAAGGGACGGCGAGCACGTGGACGGGACGCATCGGCCCAGTCTTCATGATCAGGGGGCCGGGAGGCGCCAGATGCCGTGGGCTCTCGAGGGGAAGAAGGACAGCACCCTCTCCTCCACCAGGGTGAAGCCGAGCCGGCGGGCCACCGACTGGGACCGGTGGTTGGTGGGCAGGATCACGCTGAAGACCTCGTGGAGGCCGAGGGTCCCGAAGGCATAGGCGACCGCCTGGGCGCCGGCCTCGGTGGCGTAACCCTTGCCCCAGTGGTCGGGGTGGAGGGTCCAACCCACCTCGACGCCGGGCCAGTCCTCCCATCCGGGACGGTGCAGCCCGGCCCGCCCGACGAGGGCTCCGGTGTGGCGCTCCTCGAGCGCCCAGTGGCCCGTCCCCCGCAGCTGCCACTGGCCGAGCCAGGCGGCCATCTCGGCGAAGGCCCGGCCCGGGCCGATGTCGGCGGGGAGGAGCAGCGAAGCCCGGACCGGCTCGGCCCGGAGGACCTCGGTGAACGGGCCCAGATCCTCGTCCCGGAAGGGACGGAGCACGAGCCGGTCGGTGGTGAGCGTGGGGCAGGCGGTCACCCGCCCCACGCTAACCCCCGCTTCTGGCGTTCCTGCGGAACGACGGGTGTTCCGGAGGAACGCAAGAAATGGGTTAGGCCGGGAGGTAGCGGCTGGACCGGTGATGCCAGGCGTAGCCGCCGCCACCGAGGATCAGCGCGCCGAGGACCATGGCCCCGGCCATCGGGATCGGGAAGCCGCCGCCGCCGCTCCCGCCCCGGGGCGCCTTCGGGCGGGACGTGAGTGCCGCCTCGAGGTCGGGGCCGGTGGTCGTGGTGGTGGCGTCACCCGGGACGATGTCGGGCGTCGGGATCCAGTCGGCCGGCAGGGCCGGCGCCGCCACCGTCGTCGTGGTGGTCTCCGGCGGCTTGGTGGTCGTCGTCGGCTTCTTCTTGCCTGTGTTCGTCGTCGGCTTGCGCGTGGTGGTGGTGGCCCGGGCCGTCGTGTCGGTGGTCTCGCCGCTGGCGGCGGCCGGAGGCTGCGTCGTCGGAGTCGGGGCCGGCGGCCGGGTGGTGGTCGTGGTCGCCCGGGGCCGGGTGGTGGTCGTCGTCGGTGGAGGCGCGGTCGTCGTGGTGGTCGCCGGCGGTGCCGTGGTGGTGGTCGTCGCGGGCGGCGCGGTCGTCGTGGTGGTGGGCGGGGGCTCGGTCGTGGTGGTGGTCGGCGGCGGGGCTTCGGCCACCTCGATCACGCCGATCATCTGGTTGCCGTGGATCAGGCAGATGTAGCCGAAGGTCCCGGCATTGTTGAAGGCGCGCTGGAACCCGTCTGTCGATCCGGCTGGGAAGTCGTGGTGGAAGCCGCCGTCCTGGTTCGAGCTCACCGTGTGATTGGCCTGGGCCGCGGGATCGCGTTCCCAGCGGACGGTGTCGCCGACCTCGATCTTGATCGACTGCTCCTTGAACCCCGAGTCGGTGACGGTCACCGTCTTCGTCTCCGCCGCTTGCACCGGCAGGGCAAAGGGGACGGCGACGTAGGCCGCTGTGGCGCTGACCAGGGCTAACACGGTCAGCCGGGGGGCTGTACCACGCATCATGTGGCCTCCAGGCGGCGCGGGGGCGCCGACTACGGTGAATTCGTGACGATCCGGGCGCTCTCCTCTTTTCTGTTGTCCGGCAGTTCATGCCAGGTTTACGGAGGCTCCCAGGCCCTCCACAGGCTGTTCACAGCCGCGGCGGGTGAAGTGGTGTCATGAGCGATTGGACCTGGGATCCGCCCGAACCCCGACCCGAGTTCCTGGCCCCCGAGCCGCCCCCGCCGGCGGCGCCGCCGTCGCCGTCCCGGACGGCCGGATGGGCCCATCGGGCCGGGTTGGGAGC
>JBOGFO010000202.1:0-5563 GCA_050743445.1 Acidimicrobiia bacterium | reverse complement strand
GGTCCACACCCCGCGGGTGCGGGCCCGGGCGGCGATCGGCGCCGGGGGCAGGGGGGTCCAGCGGTCGGCCCCCGGGTCATAGGCCATCCCCGGATCCCGCATCACGTCCTCGGGCGGGGCCTCGGCGTCGCTCGTGTACCGGCCGCCGCCGAAGACCACGACCCGGTTGCCGGTGAAAGCCAGGGCCTTGCCGTCGAGGAAGGGGTCGGCCAGGGGGCTGGTCGCCACCTTGGCCCAGCGGTCGGCCTGCTCGTCGTAGACGAGCCCTTCGCCGGCGAAGACCACCCGGGTGCCGGTGTCGACCCCGATGCAGCCGGCGAGATCGAAGCACCAGGCGGCGTCGGTGGACGGAACCGGCGCCACCTTGGCCCACGCCTCGGCCGATGGGTCGTAGCGGGCACCGTCGAGCGCCTGGCCCGGATCACGGTTGAAGCCCCACGAGATGAGGACCGTGCCGTCGACGGCTGCGGCCAGGGGTGACAGGCGGCCGCCCAGCGGAGAGGGGGGCAGCTTGCTCCAGCTGTCCCGGTCGGGGTCGTAGGCGGCGCCGTCGGCCAGCGGTTCGGCCTCCTCGCCGTCCTCGGCCCGGGCCCCACCCCACACCACCAGGACCTTGCCTGACCACACCGCCCGGGTGGCGTAACGGGCGGTGAGGGGGAACTTAGCCATGGGCCGCCACTTGTCGGTGTCGGGGTTGTAGGCGGCGCCGTCGGCGAACTCGTTGTTGCCGAAGGGGGTCTCGATGCCGGGGTTGCCGCCCCAGATCAGCATCTCCTTGCCCGTCCAGACCGCGACATGGTCGGCTCGGGCCCCGAGCGGACTGACGGGCAGGGTGCGCCACTTGTCGGCGGCCGGGTCGTAGGCGGCGCCGTCCTCCAGGTAGATGGGGGCGTTCCCGGCCCGTTCCGCGCCGCCCCAGACGATCATCTCCTTGCCCGTCCACACGGCGCTGTGGGCGTGGCGGCCCTTGATCGGGGCCTTGGCGATCACCCGCCATCCCGGCGGCCGCTTGGGTTGAGGCGTGCCGGCGGAGCCTCCTCCAGTCGTCGCCGTCGTGGCGGTGGTCGCGGTGCTGCCCGACCCGTCTGACCCGTCGCCATTCGAAGACCCGGTGCTCGTGTTGTCGCTTCCCGGATCCTCGGCGTCGCCGGCCGTCCCAGCCGGCCCGTTGGAGCCGGCGCCATCCTCGCCCGAGCTCTCGCTGGCGGCGCCGCTTCCGCCGTCGGGGGCGTCGTCAGAGCAGCCCAGTGCCGCAATCAGCAGCACCATGAGCACGGCCAGAAAGTGGCGCTTCCCCCTCATCGGTAAGGGACCTTAGATGTCTCACCTAGTCCATACGATCACCCGACATCGGAACCCGGGAGGGTGACATGGAAGAGCGCAATGGAGCGCTGGCGGAGGACGTGGCCACGGTGCCGGTCGAGCGGCTGGAAGCCGAGATCTGCGAGCTGGCGGGACACATGTGGGCCGCGGAGTGTCGGTGGCTGCTGATGGTCGGCGAGTACGACCGGCGCGAGGGGTGGTCGCCATGGGGGCTCCAGAGTTGTGCCCACTGGCTGTCCTGGCGCTGCGGGGTAGCACTCAACGCGGCCCGCGAGCGGGTGCGCGTCGCTCGCCGGCTCCCCGAGCTGCCCCTCGTCACTGCTGCCTTTTCCCGGGGAGAGCTGAGCTACGCCAAGGTTCGTGCCCTCTCTCGGGTTGCCAACGACGCCAACGAGCCTGAGCTGGTCGAGATCGCCCGCACGGCGACCGCCTCGCAGTTGGAGCGGATCGTGCGCACCTACCGGAAGGCCCAGGTGGAATCGGAGCTGGCCGAGGCCAACGAGCGTCACCAGGCCGAGCGAGCCCAGTGGTACTGGGATGACGACGGCTCCCTCGTGCTCTCCACCCGCCTCCCTCCGGAGGACGGCGCGCTTGTCCTCGCGGCCCTGGAGGCGGGCCGGCGCCACGTTGACGTTTCCGCGGAAACATCGACGTGCGCCGCCCGCAACGCTGACGCCCTGGTGGGAATGGCTCGGCTCGCCCTGTCGGCCGTCGATCACGACGACCGCGGCGACGCTCCGACCCAGGTGGTGCTCCACGTGGACGCCCCCGTCCTCGCCTCCGACGCCCCGGAGGGACGCTGTCACCTGGAGAACGGGCCGAGCCTCCCGCCCGAAACAGGTCGCCGGATCAGCTGCGACGCCGAGGTGATCGCCGTCATCCACGACCGAGATGCCGGGTCCATCCTCGACGTTGGCCGCAAGACCCGAAGGGTGTCGCCGGGACTCCGGCGGGCCCTGCGGGCCCGGGACGGCGGCTGCCGCTTTCCCGGCTGCTCCAACCGCCGCTTCGTCGACGCCCACCACCTTGTCCACTGGGTCCGGGGCGGCGAGACCAAGCTTGGCAACCTGGCCCTGTTGTGCCGCCGTCACCACCGCCTCGTCCACGAGGCCGGCTACGGGATCACCGTTGTGGGAGAAGGGTTCCAGTTCACACGCCCCGACGGGACGGCGGTAGACGACGCTCCGACTATGACGCCCGCCGGCGGCCCGGGAATCGAAGAGCGCCACACAGACGCCGGCCTCACCATTGAACCCGCCACCTGCCGCTCCCTGGGTGAAGGGGAGCCCTATGACCTCGGCATGACCATCGACGCCGTCCTCTATCCCGAGCTGCGCCGGCGGGGCCGTTCCTGGGGAGTCGCAACCCCGGTGTGGACGCTGGACACCCTGCCGGAGCGCCTGCTCAAAGCCGTCCCCGACTTCCGGCCGTTGTTCGACGAGCACGTCGAAGACTTTGAGGAGGTCCTGCCCCGCACCCTCTTCGACTCCTTCACGACCTTCGTCCTCGATGCCTACCGGAGGGATGACGCCGCCCTCCTGACCCGCTGCCTCGGGTTCCTGGCGGCCGCCGTTGGCTCGGGCGACGACGAGATCCGCCAACTGATCGGGAGTTCGTTCATCGAGACGGTCAACCCATGGGACGACACCATGCGCGAGTTCGTCTCCACCTGGCCCCACCCGCTCCGCGTCGAGGCCGAGCGGATGGAGCAGGGGGTCCTGACCGGCTGAGCGCCTGGCTCGCGGGCCAGTGGCGCCTCCTAGACTCGGCGCCCATGCGGATCGGGTTCGCCGGCGCCGGGCTCATGGGGTCGCACATGGTGCGCAACCTGCTGGCCGCCGGCCACGAGATCGTGGTCTCCTCCCGGAACCCGCACCGCCTGGCCGACACGGGCTGGACGGTGGTCGACTCGCCGGCCAAGGCGGCGGAGGGCGTCGATGTCGTCTGCTGCATCGTCCCCGACTCGCCCGAGGTCGAGGCGGTCGTGACCTCGGTCCTGGAGACGGCGCAGCCGGGCGCCGTCATCGTGGAGATGTCGACGATCTCGCCCGGGACGGCCCGCCGCCTGGCGGACCAGGCCGCCAAGGCGGGCGTGGACTATCTCGACTGTCCTGTCTCTGGCGGTCCTGTCGGTGCCGAGGCGGGGAACCTGGCCATCTGGGTGGGCGGTTCACCCGACGCCATGGAGCGGGCCCGGCCGGCACTCGAGGCCATCGGCGACCCGGCCAAGCTGATGCACTGCGGCGACGTCGGCGCCGGGCTGGTGGTCAAGCTGGCCAACAACTACCTGGGGGCCGTGGGCGCGGCCGCCTCGGCCGAGGCGCTGGCCATGGCCCGGGCCGCCGGCGTCGACCCCGCCCTGGTGGTGAAGGCGGTCGGCGGTGGGACCGGGGCCAACTGGCAGCTGGCCAACCTCATGCCCCGCAAGGTGCTGGCCGGCGACTTCGAGGCGGGCTTCAAGATCGCCCACATGGCCAAGGACCTCCGCATCGCCGCCGAAGTGGCCGACGCCCTCGGGGTGGAGGCGCCGGTGCTCGACCTGGCCCGGGCCCGGTTCGAGGAGGCCCGCGACCGCTACGGCGACGACGTCGACTACAGCGAGGTGGCCCGGCTCGCCGGCTGGTAAGAGCAGTACGATCCCGGGTCCAGATCTCGGGGCCCGTCCCCTGACGTGGCGGTGTCTGTCAGCGGCGACTTATGGTGGCAGTAGAATTCGCAGACCCAGACCGCAGATCGCAGGGGGGCGTGGCTGTGGAACTGACCAGGCGTCAATTCTTCAAGGCCTCGGTTGCCGGGGGTGCGGCGGTCGGATGGAGCACCTTCGGCTTTGATCTGGCCCCGGCCCACGCCGAGACGAGCCAGCTCAAGATCTCGAAGGCCACCGAGGTGCGCACCATCTGCCCGTACTGCGCGGTCGGCTGCTCGATGATCGCCTACCGGGCCGGAGACGGGTCTCTGAACGTGAAGCCCACGCTGGTCCACATCGAGGGTGACCCCGACAGCCCGATCAACGGCGGGACGCTGTGCCCCAAGGGCGCCTCCACCCTTCAGCTGGCCGTCAACCAGAACCGGATCCTCAAGCCGCTCCACCGCAAGCCGGGCGCCACGGAGTGGGACGCCATCTCCTGGGACGACGCCCTCGACCGCCTGGCCCGGCTCATGAAGGACAGCCGCGACAAGAAGCTGGTCCTGCGCGACGACGCCGGGCTCGAGGTGAACCGCAACGAGGGCTACGGGTTCGTGGGTGGCGCCACCATCACCTCGGAGGAGGGGTACCTCACGGCCAAGCTGTTCCGGGCCATGGGGTGCGTGTACCTCGAACAACAGGCCCGCGTTTGACACGGCCCCACGGTGGCCAGTTTGGCCGCCTCCTTCGGCCGAGGGGCCATGACCAACCACTGGCGGGACTTCAAGAACTCCGACGTCATCCTGGTCATCGGGGCCAACCCGGCTGAGTGCCACCCGTGCGGGTGGAAGTGGGCCCACGTGGGTCGCGACACCCGGGGCACCAAGATCATCCACGTCGATCCTCGCTTCACCCGGACGTCGGCCATCGCCGACCTCTACGCCCCCATCCGGGCCGGCACCGACGTGGCCTTCTTCGGCGGGCTGATCAACCACGTCCTCCAGAACAAGCTCTACCACGAGGACTACGTCAAGCTGCACACCAACGCCAGCTTCCTGGTGGCCGACGGCTACGAGTTCAACGACGGGCTCTTCTCCGGCTACGACGAGGCCAAGCGGGCCTACGACCCCAAGACCTGGGACTACCAGCGCGACGCCGGCGGTGGCACGTCCAGGGCGGCGCCCTCGGGCGGCGCCGAGTCACTCGGTCCCGCCACCGGCGGGGCGGGAAGTCCCACCGTGGCGCCCGCCCCGGCAGGCTTCGCCAAGACCGACCCGACCCTGAACGATCCCCGCTGCGTCTTCCAGCTGATGAAGCAGCACTTCGCCCGGTACACGCCCAAGATGGTCTCCCAGATCACCGGGATCCCGGAGAAGAAGCTCGTCGAGGTCGCCGAAGCGTTCGGGGCGACGGGCACCGCGGACAAGTCGGGCAGCATCGTCTACGCGGTTGGGCTCACCCACCACACGTCCGGGGTGCAGATCATCCGGGGGGCGGGTCTCCTGCAGATGCTCCTCGGCAACGTCGGCATCCCCGGCGGCGGGGTCAACGCCGAGCGCGGCCACGCCAACATCCAGGGCAACACCGACAACGCGATCTCCTGGGAGATCCTCC
>JBOGFO010000201.1:0-3493 GCA_050743445.1 Acidimicrobiia bacterium | reverse complement strand
CCCGCATCGAGATCGACCAGGCCCGCCTCTACACGCTCTACACCGCCTGGCTGATGGACACCAAGGGAAACAAGGCGGCCCGCACCGAGGTGGCCGGCATCAAGGTGGCGGTGCCGAACATGGCGCTGCGGGTGATCGACCACGCCATCCAGGCCCACGGCGGCGGCGGGGTGTCCCAGGACTTCCCCCTGGCCGAGATGTACGCCCACATCCGCACCCTGCGCCTGGCCGACGGCCCCGACGAGGTCCACCGCCGCACCGTGGCCCGCCGGGAGCTGGGGAAGGGCGGCTAGGGTCCCCTACTCCCCGCAGAAGGAGCCGGCGAAGAGGGCCCGGACGGTGTCGGTTGCGGCCGGGCCGGTGAGTTGCCCGGAGAGCATCTGGTCGCCGGTGCCCTTGACAGTGAAGCGGGTGGGCGTCTCCGCCTCGGCCGGGGTGACCTCGATCCGACGTTAGCCAGGTGCCGGGTTGAGCAGGGCGCGCAGGGCGGCGCGCACCGTCTCCAGGTCGGCGCCCCAGGGAACCACGACCCGGCCCGGCTCGACGCGCATGCCCTCTTCGAGGAGACAGCATTTGATGAGGGTGAGCCCGCCGGCGTCATCGCCGGCGTCGGTCACCCGGACGGGGCACAGCTCCACGTGACCAGCGGGTTCGTGGCCGTAGAACCAGCGGTGCAGCTGGCGGGACCGGTCGCAGCCGATGAGGGTCCACTCCGCGGCGGGCGGCCGCTCGTCGAGGAACGACACCTCCCCGGCCGGGTCCACGCCGCCGCTGCGGCAGGGCAGGAGGTAGTGGGCCGCCGGGGCGGTGGCGGCCAGGGCGTTGAGGTCGATGGTCTCGAGCTCGAGCTGGATCGGGGGCAGGAGGTCGTCGTACTCGACGACCCGGGCGGCCATGTCGAAGAGCTTGGGCGGCTCGGGAGGCACGACCTCCACCACCCGCACGGTGACGGGCCGGGGCTGGTGGATGAAGTTGACGTGCTGGTAGCGGCCCTCGACCACGTACACCCGCCACTCCCCCGCCACCGACGCGGCGGCCCGGGCCAGGGCGGTGGCATTGGCCGTGTCGATGTCGGGGTCGACGACGTAAATGCACTCGTCGGGGCCCGCCACCCAGTCGATGCCGGTGATCGGATTGAAGAGCTCGCCCCGCTCGTCGCAGCGGATGCGGACCAGGGCGGTGTCCTCGCCGTGACGCAGCACCAGGAACTCGGTGCGCCGGTAGGCCTCACGGCCGAGGAGGTTGGCGCCGACGGCCTCGGGCTCGAGCGGCCCGGGCCAGGACTGCACGCTCACGCCCCGGTACGGGCGGCAGATGAGGTTCTCCGGGAAGTCGTTGTTCACCCCGCGGCCAACGTAGCGCTCCCGCGACTTACCCGTAGTAGGGAGGAGCAGCAGGAAAACCACCACCCAGGTGCTTTTCCTGCTGCTCCTCAGACCGTCGTCGACGCGGTCAGCGCATCCAGGGTGGAGGCCAGCCGCTGATGGACATCGTCGAGCCGTAGTGGACCCGCCCGCAGTCGCCGCCTTCGAGGTGGGCGGCGAAGTCCTCGGGAAAGAGCTCGCGGGCGCTGCGCAGCGGGGCGGCGGGAAAGCGGGCCAGGGCACAGTCGGTACCGGTGGCGGCCATCCCGGCCAGCTCCATGGCCTTGTCCAGATGGGCCGCCTTGATGCCCTTGCCGTCGCGCAGGCCGGACACGACCCGGTCGAAGAACTGCGTCTCGCCCCGGCACAGGGGGCATTTCCCGCACGACTCGGCGGCGAAGAAGTGCTCCACCTCGGCCACCGCATCCACCGCACAGCGGTCCTCCACCAGGAGGCGCACCGCAGCACAGCCGAGCATGCTGCCCCGCACCGCCAGGGCTTCGGGATCGAGCGGGACGTCGAACTCGGCGGCCGTCAGCCAACCCGCGGCCGGTCCCCCCACCTGGGCGCCCCGGAAGGGAACTCCGGCCGGCCCGCCGCCGCAACGATCCAGGACCTCGGCCAGGGAGGTGCCCCCGGCCACCTCGTAGACCCCGGGCCGGGCGCAGCCCGAGGGCAGGGTCACCAGCAGAGTGCCGGGATAGCCCCGGGTGCCGACCTCGGTGAACCACCCGGACCCGTGGCGGGCCACCAGGGCGACATGGGCCAGGGTCTCCACGTTGCTGACCACGGTGGGATGGCCGTCGATGCCGTGCTCGGCCGGGTACGGCGGCTTGGCCCGGGGCTTCGGCTTGGCCTCGCCCTTCTCGATGAACTCCAGGGCGCAGCTGTCCTCACCGGCGACGTAGGTGGCCGGGGCGGCCACCAGGCTCAGCTCGACGTCCCCGGCCAGGCCCGCGGCCCCGACCTCGGCCACGGCGGCGGCGACCACCTCGAGCGGCTGGGCGGCCTCCTCGTTGACGTAGCAGACGACCCGGCCGGCGCCGATGGCCGCCGCCGAGCACAGCGCTCCTTCGAGGACCAGGTGGGGCCGCGTGGCGAGCAGGTAGCGGTCCTTCAGGCTGCCGGGCTCGTCCTCGGCGCCGTTGACCACCACGTGACGGGGCGCGGGCCGGGAGAGGGCCGCCTCCCACTTCGTGGCCAGGGGGAAGGCCGCCCCGCCCCGGCCCCGGAGCCCCGAGGCGGTGATCTCCTCCCGGAGCCACGCCTCACCCCGGCTCCGGACCCGGTCGAGACCCTGGTATCCACCGCCGTCCCGGTAGGCGTCGAGGTCCGGCCCGCCGGCGGCCAGCACCCGCGCCGCCGTCAATCCAGGTCCTCGGGGAGCAGGCCGGCTTCGAGCATGGAGAAGATGAGGTTGCGGGTGATCTTGTCGGTGCCCCGGGTGAGGTGGTCGACGGTGGTGCCCGCCTGGAGCGCTGCCACGATGTCGTCGACGTCAGTGGGGTCGACCCCGCAGTACCAGACCTCGTCCTCCACGCAGACGACGTTGGGCCCCTTCTCACAGGCCGAGAAGCAGATGTACTCCCGCACGTCGACGTCGGGCAGGTCGCCGGCCTCTTTCCGCTCGAGCAGGGCGGCCAGCACGTCGGGCGATCCCCGTTCCTCGCAGTCGATGTTGAGGCACACGAGCACGGTGCGGGCGGCCATCCGAGGACGATACCGTCCGCGTTCGGCCGCTCCCGAGGCCGGTCAGGCCCGGCCTCGGGCCGAGCGGGTGGCGTGGCTCCCCGCCCGCCTCGCTTAGAGCGGCGACTCGGCGAAGGCGACGGTGATGTCCTCGAAGCCGAGGGATCCCAGGAGGCCCTGGAGCATGGCGACCGTGTTGTCCTGCGCCTTCTGCACCAGGCCGGCCTCGGCGGCGGCCGCCGCCAGGCGGGGCTCGGCGGCGAGGAGGAGGGCCCGCTCACCGGTGGGGCTGTCGGAGAACACCCCGCCGAGGCGGTCGAGGAGACCCCGGTCCCGGTCGACCACGCGGCTCTGCTCCGGATCGAGCCGGGGCTCCGACAGCCGGGCGGCGGGCAGCGTGATCGTGACCGAGCGCCGGTCGGCCGACATCGTCACGGCGG
>JBOGFO010000200.1:0-3621 GCA_050743445.1 Acidimicrobiia bacterium | reverse complement strand
CCTCCGTTCAGAGCCGCTTTGCTCCAATCGATCTCTCCCTCGGTGAGCGCCTGCGAGAGCGCGCTCGAGCCTGCACCGACGACGATGCCGATAACGACGCCGACTCCAACTCCGCTGACGATGAAGGCGGCGCCGGCGCCGGCGACGGCGCCGGCGGCAAGGAGGCCCTGCCAGTTGTCGCCGATGTAGCCGACGGCGGCCTCGGCACCGCTCCATAGTCCGCGGCCGGTCTGAGCGACGCCCGAAACGACCTGGCCCCCGGTGGCGTCCCAGACGTCGTCGGTCAGGGCGGTGATGCCACCGAGCGCCCGGTCCCAGGGACTTCTCCGTTTGGTCGGAATCCCCAGGCCCCCGGCCTTGTCGAGCGCTGCAACTGCCTTCGCTTCGGCCGCCCGCCGCTCCATGCCGATCCGCTCGAGGCGCTCGCGGGCGAGCCGCAGCCTCGTCTCCTCGAAGTCGAGGGCGTCGCCCGCGGAGGCCAATGTGCCCGGGTCGGTGGCGGCCGCACCGGCGCGCTCCGCCTCGTGGGTCTTGCGGCGCTCGATCGCGGTCAGGGCCTCGTCGAGGAGGGATGCGGCCTCAGCCTGGAGCTGCTGAAGGGTGGCCCCGTAGGCCGTCATCGCCTGGGCGGCTTCGACGTAGGAGTCGTGCAGCTTCCCGAGCTTCTCGGCCAACGGCCCGACCTCGTCCCGGAAGGCGTCGGCCGCCTTTCCCCGCCAGATGGAGGCGTTCCCTCCGTCCCGCATGGCGGTCAGGCGCCGGCGGGCGCCGGCCGCGTTCTCGGCGGTTTCCTCGAACTGGCGGGCGAGGGCGAGGTAGGCCTCGGGCCGTCCAGGCGCCGGGTTGCCGCCCACCTGGCCCCAGTTGCCCGGCCGACCGCCGCTCACGGAAGCAGAAGGTATCGTCCTGGGACAGTCGGGGGTGGTGTAACCGGCAGCACAGGGTCCTTTGGAGTCCCTGGACGAGGTTCGAATCCTCGCCCCCGAGCAAGGGCCCACATGAAAGGGGTGTGCATGACCGAGCCTTCCCCGGGGGCGGTGGAAACTCCGAGCCCGCTGGCGGCCGTGGTGCTGGCCGCTGGTGAAGGCACCCGCATGAAGTCGTCCGTCCCCAAGGTCCTCCACCCCCTGTGCGGACGGCCGATGCTCCTCCACGTCATCGCCGCGCTCGAGCAGCTGTCCCTGGAGCGGATCGTGATCGTCGTCGGCCATGGGGCCGACAAGGTGATCAAGACCCTCCACGGCGAGACCGACGTCCCCCTGGAGTTCGTCGAGCAGCGGGTCCAACGGGGCACGGGCGACGCCGTCTCCGTGGCCCTCACCGTCTTCCCCGACGAGCTCGACGGCGAGGACGACCTCGTCGTCGTCCCCGGCGACACGCCGCTGCTGCGGGCGGAGACGGTCCTGGCCCTGGACCGGGAGCACACGAGCTCCGGGGCCGCCGCCACCATCCTCACCGCCCGCCTGCCCGACGCGACCGGCTACGGGCGGATCGTGCGGGGCAAGGACGGCGGGGTCGAGTCGATCGTCGACCACTGGGACGCCACCCCCGCCGAGCGGGAGATCGACGAGGTCAACACGTCGATCTACTGCTTCCGCCACAGCCTGCTGGCCCCAGCCCTGCGCCGGCTCTCGCCGGAGAACGCCCAGGGCGAGTACTACCTGACCGACGCCATCGCCGTGCTGCGCCAGGCGGGCCACAAGGTGGTGGCCATGACGGCCCCCGACACGGCCGAGGCCCTGGGCGTGAACGACCGGGTGCAGCTCTCGGAAGCCGAGTTGGCGCTGCGGCTGCGGATCAACGCCTCGTGGATGCGGGCGGGCGTCACCATGACCGACCCGGGCCGCACCTACATCGACGCCTCGGTCAACCTCGGCGCCGATGTCTCCCTCCTGCCCGGCGTGGTCCTCGAGGGCCGCACCACGGTGGGTCCGGGCTCGGTGATCGGGCCCGACACCCGCCTGGTCGACACCGTCGTGGGCCAGGGCGCCACCGTGACCTTCTCGGTGGCCCGGGAGGCCGAGATCGGCGACGGGGTCACGGTCGGTCCCTACACCCACCTGAGGCCGGGGACGCGCCTCGCCCGGGACGCCAAGGCGGGCAGCTTCGTGGAGATCAAGGCCTCGGAGGTGGAGGAGGGAGCGAAGGTTCCCCACCTGGCCTACGTGGGCGACGCCACCGTCGGCGCCGGAGCCAACGTGGGCGCGGGCACCATCACCGCCAACTACGACGGCCGGGCCAAGCACCAGACCCGGATCGGCGCCCGGGCCCACATCGGGTCCAACACCGTGCTGGTGGCCCCGGTCGAGGTGGGCGAGGACGCCTACACCGGCGCCGGGTCCGTGGTGACCCACGACGTCCCCGCCGGGGCCCTGGCCAAGGGAGTGCCGGCCCGGGTGGAGGAGGGCTGGAGCAAGGCCCGGGCCGAGGAACCGCCCCCGCCCTCGCCGCCGGCTGATGAAGCGGAAGCAGAGGGGTAAATCTGCGACACTTCTTGTAAGGGCTCTGGGGTGGAGCGTGCTCCGGAGGGGCCCGGGGCCGAGGGGTGTCCCCGGAGGGACGGAGAATCAGAACATGGAACTGGTCACCAAGAAGAAGCTGATGCTCTTCAGCGGGCGGGCCAATGTGGCCCTCTCGGAGGAGATCGCCGAGAACCTGGGGGTCCCGCTCGGGGCGGTGGAGCTGTCCACCTTCGCCAACGGCGAGATCTACTGCCGCTACCTGGAGAGCATCCGGGGCGCCGACGTCTTCATCGTCCAGAGCCACTGCGAACCGGTCAATCAGCGGGTCATGGAACAGCTGATCATGATCGACGCCGCCAAGCGGGCGTCGGCCAAGCGGATCACCGCCGTGTGCCCCTTCTACGGCTATGCCCGCCAGGACAAGAAGACCGAAGGGCGTGAGCCGATCACGGCCAAGCTGGTGGCCGACCTGCTCACCACCGCCGGTGCCGACCGGACCGTGGCGGTCGACCTCCACACCGGCCAGATCCAGGGATTCTTCAACACGCCGCTCGACCACCTCACGGCCCTGCCGGTCCTCTCCGCCTACCTGGCCGACACCGTCGAAGGCGAACTGAGCGTCGTCTCGCCCGACACGGGCCGGGTCAAGCTGGCCCAGCGGCTCGCCGACCACCTCCACGCCGACCTCGCCTTCGTCTACAAGCGGCGGCCCAAGGGCAGCCAGAACGTCTCCGAGGCCCTCGAGCTGGTCGGACAGGTCGACGGGCGGCCCTGCGTCATCATCGACGACATGATCGACACGGCGGGCACCGTCACGAGCGCGGCGAATTTGCTGGTGCAGCGGGGCGCCACCGACATCTACGTGGCCGCCACCCACGGCGTGCTCTCAGGCCCGGCCATCGATCGGCTGAAGAACGCCCCCATCCGGGAGGTCGTCCTCACCAACACGCTGCCGATCGAGGACGGCAAGCGCTTCCCCGAACTGCGACTTCTCTCGATCGCCCCGATCATCGCCGACGCCCTCGACGCCGTCTTCGAGGACACCTCCGTCTCGCAGATCTTCGAAGGCGACAACCTCTAGCAGCCCCGCCGCCAACCGGTTTTGCAGTACGTCGCCTGGTTGGCGATCTTCTGCAAATTCAGGTGCGCAGGACCTGGC
>JBOGFO010000199.1:0-2842 GCA_050743445.1 Acidimicrobiia bacterium | reverse complement strand
CCCGGGACCCCGACGCCGCCCTGGCCAAGGCGGCCCGGGCCGTCCCCGACTGGTCGGGCGGCACCCGCCTGGGCGAGGGCCTGCGGGCCTTCAACGACGGGTGGGGGGTGCGGGGCATGGCCCGGGGGGCGGTGGTGGTGATCCTCTCCGACGGGTGGGACCGGGGCGACCCCGCCGCGCTGGGCGAGCAGATGGAGCGCCTCTCCCGGGTGGCGTGGAAGGTGGTGTGGGTCAATCCCCTGAAGGCCTCACCCGGGTACGCCCCGCTGGCGGCCGGGATGGCCGCCGCCCTCCCCTACGTTGACGAGTTCGTGGAAGGGCACTCTCTGGACTCCCTGGAACGCCTGGCGGAGGTGATCCGCCGGTGAAAGAGCTGCTCGACGAGCTGGCCCGGTGGCGGGCGGCGGGCAAGCGCGCCGCCCTGGCCCGGGTGGTCGACATCGAGGGCTCGGCGCCGCGCGACCCGGGCGCGGCCATGGCCGTCAACGAGGACGGCGAGGTGATCGGCTCCGTGTCCGGCGGGTGTGTGGAGGGGGCGGTCCTCACCGAGGGGCTGTCCGTCCTGCGCCGGGGGGAACCGAAGCTGGTGACCTACGGGATCGCCGACGAGGACGCCTTCGCCGTCGGACTCACCTGCGGCGGCACCATCCACGTGTTCATCGACCCGCCCGACGCCACCGGCGAAGCGATCGAGGTCGCCCTGCGGACCGGCGAACCCGCCGTCCTCGCCACCATCATCGAAGGCGTCAACGCCGGAGCCAAGCTGCTCGTCCGCACGGGGGCGGCGTCCATCGGCACGCTCGGCGACCCCGACCTCGACCGGGTGGTGGCCCGCGATGCACTGGGCGAGCTCGAGGCCGGCCGGACCGGTGTCCGCCACTACGGGCTTCACGGCGAGGCCCGCCGGGAAGAGGGTGTGGCGGTCTTCATCGAATCGTTCGCCCCGCCGCCCCGGATGGTGATCTTCGGGGCCATCGACTTCACCGCCGCCCTGGCCCGGCTGGCCGCGCTGCTCGGCTACCACGTCACCGTGTGCGACGCCCGGCCCGTGTTCGCCACCCCGGCCCGGTTCCCCATGGCCGACGAGGTGGTCGTGGACTGGCCCGACCGCTACCTGGGCCGCATCGGGGCCGAACTCGGGCCCCGGGACGCGGTGTGTGTCCTCACCCATGATCCGAAGTTCGACCTGCCCGCCATCCAGGCCGCCCTCGAGACCCGGGTGGGCTACCTCGGGGCCATGGGCTCCCGGCGCACCCACACCCAGCGGGCGGACCGGCTCCGGGAGGCCGGGGTCGACGAGGCCGGCATCGCCCGGGTCATGGCGCCGGTGGGCCTCGACATCGGTTCCCGCACCCCCGAGGAGACGGCGGTGGCCATCTGTGCCGAGATCATCGCCGTCCGGACCGGGCGCGCCGCCCCCTCCCTGCGCGACGCTGAGGGCCCGATCCACGGCTGACCGCGGAGGTCGCCATGCCCGAGCTCGTGCACGAGTTCACCTACTACGCCGATCTGGATCCGCCGGTGTTCTGTGGCAACGGGCCGGGTCCCTACGGAGAGCGGGCCATCGTCGGGGTGCGGGGTGGGACCGTCGAGGGTGACCGGGTGAAGGGCATCCTCATGGCCGGCGGGGCCGACTGGGCCCTCCTCGGGGGGGACGGCTACATCCGGGCCGACGTGCGGATCACCATCCAGACCCACGACGGGGCCGTCATCTACGCCCAGTACCACGGCTTCCTCGAGCTCACCCCCGGCATCATGGAGATCCTGGGCGGTGGGCCCACCCCGACCCAGTTCGAAGATCAGTACTTCCGCACCAGTCCCCGCCTCGAGACGGGCGACGAGCGCTACGCCTGGGTCAACCACACCCTGTTCGTGGGCGAGGGCCGGCTCATGCCCGGACCGGGAGTGGAGTACCGCGTCTACCGCGTCACGTGAGCTCCGGGGGCCGGTAAGCTCGGCGCCCCACTCGGAGCGCTCGAGGAGGCCGGCCATGGAGCTGAGCAACGAGTTCACGGTCGATGTCCCGATCAAAGAGGCGTGGGTCCTCCTCACCGATGTGGAGCGGATCGCCCCGTGCATGCCCGGCGCCCAGCTGACCGAGGTGGAAGGCGACGAGTACCGGGGCGTGGTCAAGGTCAAGGTCGGTCCCATCACGTCCCAGTACAAGGGCAAGGCCACGTTCGTCGAGCGGGACGAGGAAGCGTTCCGGGCCGTGCTCAAGGCCGAGGGGCGGGAGACGAAGGGGCAGGGCAACGCCTCGGCCACCATCACGGCCGCGCTGGTTGCGGAGGGGGACCGGACCACGGTGTCCGTGGTGACGGACCTGACAATCACCGGGCGGGCCGCCCAGTTCGGCCGGGGAGTCCTGGCCGACGTGTCGAGCAAGCTCCTGGGTCAGTTCGTGGCCTGCCTGGAGAAGAACGTGCTCTCCGGAGGCGACGCCGGCCCGCCGGAAGCCGAAGTCGAAGCATCGGCCGAGACCGCAGCAGAAGCTCCGGCGGGTGCCAGCGACGCCGCCGGGGCGGCCACCGCGGCTCCGGCCGATGTGCCGGCCCGGGAGGTGGCGGAAGGACCCGTGGGGAACGGTTCGAGCGCGGCCACCGCCGCTTCCCAGGCGGCCTCTGCTCCCCAGCGGGTCGAGTCCTACACCGCGGAGCCGGTTGACCTCCTCGATGCCGCCGGCATGTCGGTGGCCAAGCGTCTCGCTCCGGTCGTGGGCGTCGCCGTCGCCTTCCTGGTCTGGGTCGGCCTGCGCCGGCGCCGGGCGGGCTCCTGAACCGGCGTACCCGGCAGGCGGCCGCGGGGGCGGCCTCGGCGGCGGTGGTGGCCGGCGGGGTGGCGG
>JBOGFO010000198.1:0-5706 GCA_050743445.1 Acidimicrobiia bacterium | reverse complement strand
CGCCTGGCCCGCGGACGACCACGCCGGCCGGACCAACGGAGCGCCGGCATGAGGGCGGTCGCCGCCGTCCGGCGGAAGGTGCAGCGGGGCTGCCAACGGATCAAGTCGGTCCGGATTCGACGGCCCGCGCTCCACATCCCGAAGCCGCACCTGCCCCGGCCGGACGCCCGATGGCTGCCCCGCTCCCGGCCCGGGCGGGGGTTCACCGCCGTCCTGGCCCTGGCCACGGCCGCCGCCCTGCTCTGGAGCGGGTCCCGCTCCACGCTCTTCGACGTCGACCACATCGATGTGATCGGTGCCTTCCTGGTGTCGCCGGCCGAGGCGGCCGAGGCCGCCGGGCGCCTGGATCGGGTCCCGCTGGCCGACGTGGACACCGCCGCCGCCGCCGACCGGATCGAGGCGCTCCCCTTTGTGCGCTCGGCCCGGGTCGAGCGGGTCTTCCCCAACCGGCTCCGTATCCGGCTGACCGAGCGCCGCCCGGTGGCCTTCGCCACCCGGCCGGTCACCGCCGAGGCTCCCGCCCCGGGCTTCGCCCTCCTCGACGACACCGGCCGGGTCCTGGCCGACCGGCCCGACCGCCCCGCCGACCTGCCCGAGGTGTCGGGGGCCGGGGAGATCCCTCCGCCCGGGCAGTGGGTGCGGCCGGCCCGCCCCGCCCTGGCGACCTACCTGGCCCTCACCGAACCCTTGCGCCGTCAGGCGACGCTGGCGGCGGTGGAAGGGGAGTCCGTCACCCTCACGGTGGGTGGGCGTGCCGTCCGGTTCGGTCCGCCAGAGCTCCTCGAAGCCAAGGTGGCCGCCCTCGGGGCGCTGCTCGGGCATCTCGGCGACCGGCCGGTGCTGGCGATCGACGTCAGGGTCCCCAGCGCACCGGTGGTGTTGCCGGTCGGGCCCCCGGCGGGCACGGAACCCGCCGCGCCGACGGTCCCCGCGCCCCGAGATTGACCCTGACCTGCCCTTTTTGGCGGCAATTGCGCCCTTTCCGAACCGCCGATACAGTCTGAATGGGAACCGGAGGTTTCAACCTCTATCCCTAAAGCTCAACTTGAGCGTAATAGCTGGGGCGGGGGCGGAGAACGCGGCGGAAGCCTCGACGGGAGGGAAGGTTTGATGGTGGGCGCTCCTCAGAACTATCTGGCCGTCATCAAGGTCGCCGGCATTGGCGGCGGAGGATGCAACGCAGTCAACCGGATGGTCGACGCCGGCTTGAAGGGCGTCGAGTTCATCGGGATCAACACGGACGCCCAGGCGCTGCTCTTGAGCGACGCCGACGTCAAGCTCGACATCGGGCGCACGCTCACCCGCGGCCTCGGCGCCGGCTCCGATCCCGAGGTGGGTCGGGCGGCGGCCGAAGAGCACCGCGACGAGATCGAGGAGGTCCTCAAGGGCGCCGACATGGTCTTCCTCACCGCCGGCAAGGGCGGCGGGACCGGCACGGGCGGCGCCCCGGTGGTGGCGGAGATCGCCAAGTCGCTCGGCGCCCTCACCGTGGGGGTCGTCACCCGGCCGTTCTCCTTCGAGGGCCGGAAGCGTTCCATTCAGGCGGAGGAAGGCATCCGCAAGCTGAAGGAGAAGGTCGACACCCTGATCATCATTCCCAACGACCGCCTGCTCCAGGTGATCGATGAGAAGACCGCGCTGGTCAACGCCTTCAAGTCCGCCGACGAGGTGCTGCTCCAGGGCGTGCAGGGGATCACGGACCTCATCACCACGCCCGGACTGATCAACACCGACTTCGCCGACGTGAAGATGATCATGACCAACGCCGGTTCGGCGCTCATGGGCATCGGCCTGGCCGCCGGCGAGGGCCGCGGGGTCAACGCCGCCCGGGCGGCGGTGTCGTCTCCCTTGCTGGAGGCGGGCATCGAGGGAGCGCGGGGCATCCTGCTCTCCATCTCCGGGCCGTCCGACCTCGCCCTGTCCGAGGTCAACGAAGCCTGCGAGCTCATCGCCCAGGCCGCCCACCCGGACGCCAACATCATCTTCGGCACGGTCATCGACGACGCCCTCGGCGACGAGGTGCGGGTCACCGTGATCGCCGCCGGCTTCGACCGCTTCGACGGTGACCGCCGGCCGAGCGAGCGTCAGGTCGTCGACCTCCGCTACACCGATGAGAGCACGGGGAGCCTCGACGACCTCGAGATCGCCGATGACGATCGGGCCGAAGACGAGTTCGACGTTCCGTCGTTCCTCAACCCTCGGGGCTGACCGGTAGGTCGCGCCTCCCAGTGGCCGGCTGGGCTCGCCTGTCCTTGTCCGGGGCCGAGATCCTCTTCAGTGATCGCACTGGAGGGATCTCGGCCCCGCCGTTCGATACGGCCAACGCCGGCTACGGCCGGGGCGACGATCCCGCCGCGGTGACCGAGAACCGCCGGCGCATCGGTGCCGCCCTCGGCGGCCGGGCCGCCGACCCCGGCGCCTGGGCCTGCCTCCATCAGGTTCACGGCGCCGAGGTCCATGTGCCGGTGGGACCGCGGCCCGATCCCCTCCCGCAGGCGGACGCGTGCGTCAGCGACGACCCCGCCGCCGTGCTCTCCATCCTCACCGCCGACTGCGCCCCGGTGGCCCTGGTCGCCCCCGGCGTGGTGGGAGCGGTGCACGCCGGCTGGCGCGGCCTCGCCGCCGGCGTGGTGGAGGCGGCCGTCCGCCGGATGACCGACCTGGCCGGCGAGGTCCCCTCGGCGGTGGTCGGAGCCTGCATCCACCCGTGCTGCTACGAGTTCTCGGCCCCCGATCTTCGGCTCGTGGCCGACCGCCTCGGCAGTGAGGTCGAGAGCCGCACCACCGGTGGGGCGCTCGCCCTCGACGTGCCCGCCGCGGTGCGGATCGCCTTGTCCCGGGCGGGAGTCAAGGACCTGACCGAGGTCGGCGTCTGCACCTCGTGCTCCCCCCGGCACTTCTCGCACCGCCGGGACGGGCGCACGGGCCTCCAGGTCATGCTGGTGGCGGCGGCGCCGTGACCGTGGTCGTCGAGCGGCTGCGGGAGGTCCGGGAGCGGATGGCCGGAGCCGCCCGGCGCTCCGGGCGGGACGAGGACGCGGTGCGGCTGGTGGCCGTCACGAAGGGGGTGGCCCCCGAGCGCATCGAGGAGATCCTCACCGCCGGGGTGGCCACGCTGGGGGAGAGCCGGGCCCAGGAGCTGCTGGCCAAGGCGCCCGATCTCGCCGGCTTCAGCCCCGAGTGGCACTTCGTGGGCCGGCTCCAGCGCAACAAGGTGCCGGCCCTCGCGCCCCACGTCGAGATGTGGCAGTCGGTCGACCGGCCCGAGGCCGGCGAGGCGATCGCCCGCCGCCAGCCCCGGGGACGGGTGCTGGTCGAGGTCAACCTGTCGGAGGAACCTCAGAAGGGCGGGTGCATCCCGGGTGAGGCGGCCGCCCTGGTCGAATCCCTTCGGGCCCGGGGACTCTCGGTCGAGGGGCTCATGACCGTGCCCGCCCAGGGCCGGGATCCGCGACCCGCCTTCGCCTCGCTGCGGGAGCTGGCGGGCCGCCTGGACCTGGCCGAGCTGTCCATGGGGATGAGTGACGATTTCGAAGTGGCCGTCGAGGAGGGCGCCACCATGGTCCGCCTCGGACGGGCCCTGTTCGGTCCACGTCCGGCGCCGCTTGGCGTGTCACGATAGGCACCGGTACCTCGGAGGAGGCAGGTTCGATGGCTTCGATGTGGCGACGGGCAATGGTCTACCTGGGCCTCGTCGACGAGCCCGAGGGTGAGGAGGAGCCGATCCCGGCCGGGCGCTCCGCCGAACCCGCTCCCAACGTCCGCCCTCTGGCCCGCGACGAGAATCCGGCTCCGCCACGGCCTAGCGTGGTGCGCACTATGCCTTCCTCGCAGACAGCGGCCCGGGTGCATGTGGTCGAACCCCGGGGGTTCAACGACGCTCAGGAGGTGGGCGACCGGCTGAAGGCCAACCAGCCCGTCATCCTCAACCTGCAGGGTCTCGAGCGCGACCTCCAGCGCCGCCTCATCGACTTCTCCTCGGGGCTCGCCTACGCCCTCGGCGGATCGATGTCCCGGGTGGCGGATCAGGTCTTCCTGCTCACCCCGTCCAACGTCGAGGTCTCCCAGGAGGAGAAGGAACGCCTCCAGGCCCGCGGTCTGTACCGGGCCTGAGCGGAGCCAGGAACCCTTGAAGAGCATCCTCTGCTCGCTGCTCCAGATCTATTTCTTTGTCCTCATCGGGCGCATCATCCTGTCCTGGTTCCCGGTGCAGCCGGGCACGGCGATGGCCTCGATCGCCAACATCCTCTTCGAGCTGACCGAACCGGTCCTGGGCCCACTCCGCCGGGTGATCCCGCCGCTGGGCATGTTCGACCTGTCGCCCCTGGTGGCGTTCATCGGGATCCAGATCATCCAGGGCGCCGTGCTGGGGTGCGGACGGACGGGTCTCTTCTAGACACCGCCCTGGCCAACGCGCAGGGAGAGGAGAAGTTCATGGGCTCGCCCAGGTGCTCCTCGACGAACTGCGAAGACGGCACCAGCCCATCCAGGCCGGACAAGACCGCCACCTCCGCCGAGCAATCGACGGCAGCCTAAGAATGTGCAACCCATGCACACTCCATGGCAACGGTCCACCAGTTGCCGACCCTCCGTCGTTAGGATCGGCTTCATGGACGTGACCCCTCATGATCTCCGCAACGCCGAGCTGCGGGAAGCGTTCCGTGGCTACCGGCCCGACGAGGTAGAGGAGCTGCTCGAGCGGGCGGCGGTGACACTCGAGCGAATGCACGAGCGCGCCCGTCTGCTGCAGGAACGCATCGGCCAGGTGGAGCAGGAAGCCTCCAACGGGCGCGAGATGGAGAGCGTGCTGCGCCAGACGCTGCTGCTCGCCCAGCGCACCGCCGACGAGACGCTCACCACGGCTCACGAGAAGGCCCGTCAGCTGGTGGAGGAGGCGGAGGACGCCGCCCTGGCCATGACCACCGAGGCCGAAGAGCAGTCCCGGACCCTGGGCGAGGCCCAGCGGGCGAAGTACGAGGCCATCGTGTCTGAGCTGTCCTCCCGCCGGGACATGCTCACCACCGACATCGACGCGCTGGAGCGGGTGCAGGCCGACTACCGCGGCCGGCTGCGGGCCGTCCTCGAGCGCGAGCTCGACGAGCTGGAGCGCCGGGCGCAGCTGCCCGTGCCGCAGAAGCCGGAGCTGCACGAGATCGATCTCGCCGACATCGAGCCGGCGCCGGTCGAGACCGTCATTCCCGACAGTCCCCCTGCGGCCGAATCCGCCCCGGCGGCGGCCCCTGAGGCCGCCCTCGGTGGACACGGCAACGGCAACGGCAACGGTGCCGACTCCGACGGGGGCCCTCCCACCGAAGCGCTGGTGGTCCTCGACGACGAGGTCGTCGACAACGGGCGTCCGGGGCCTCCAGCGCGCCGCCGTCCCTGACGGCGTGCGCATGGCGGACCCACGGCTACGATTCTCCGGCGTCGACGGCATGTTCTAGGACGGTGGGCCCGTGCTCCTGGTGAGCTTCCTGTTGGTGATCGTCGCCACGATCTTCCTGCTGTCAGGCCTGTTCCTCACCCGGGATCTCCCGCTCATCTTCGTGTCCATCGGGTGCTCGGCCCTGGCCGGCCTGGTGCTCGTCATCGCCGTCCTGCGCAGCCGGCCCCGTCCCGTCGAGGAATCGGAACCGGTGACTCCCAGCCCCAGCGTGGACACGATCTCCCCCGACGCCGAGACCGTGCCCGAAGTCAGCCGGGGTC
>JBOGFO010000197.1:0-9317 GCA_050743445.1 Acidimicrobiia bacterium | reverse complement strand
GGTCAGCACGGTGTGGAGGGCATGGTGGAAGTCGTCGCTCCAGGCGGCGTCGAGGCCATAGCCACCCGCTTCTGGGGGGCGGACCAGACGCGGGTCGTTGAGGTCGCTCTCGGGAATGAGCGTGTAGTGGCGGCCGGTCTCGGCTTCGAGCTCCCGCACCGAGGCGCCGATCTCCTCGAGGATGTGGATGGCGGAGGCGTCGAAGATGGCGTGGACGGCGTCGATGCGGAGCCCGTCGGCGTGGTAGTCCCGCAGCCACATGCAGGCGTTGTCCACCACCAGGGAGCGGAGCTCGTCGCTGCCGGCGGCGTCGAAGTTCACGGCGTCGCCCCACGGCGTCGAGTACCTGTCGGTGAAGTAGGGCCCGTAGGCGCCCAGATAGTTCCCGTCGGGGCCGAGGTGGTTGTAGACGACGTCGATGATCACGCCGAGGCCGTGGGCGTGGGCGGCGTCGATCAGGCGCTTGAGCCCGTCGGGCCCGCCGTAGGCGTGGTGGGGGGCGAACAGGTCGACCCCGTCGTAGCCCCAGCCCCGGGTCCCGGGAAACTCGCACACCGGCAGCAGCTCGATGTGGGTGACGCCGAGGTCGGCCAGATGGTCGAGCCGCTCGATGGCCGACTCGAAGGTCCCCTGCGGGGTGAAGGTCCCGATGTGCAGCTCGTAGACGACGCCGGCCGACAGGGGCACCGGCCCCGTCCACGCCTGGTCGGTCCATTCGAAGGCGGAGTGGTCCACCACCCGGGAGGGGCCGTGCGGGCCCTCGGGCTGGAAGGGGGAGCGGGGATCGGGGCGGGCTGCGCCGCCGTTGATGGCGAAGAAGTAATCGGTGCCCGGGCCCGCCTCGGCGACGGTCAGCGTCCACCATCCCTGCGGCCCCCGCTCCATCGGCCGCCGAGCCTCGCCCAGCATGACCTGGACCGTTTCCGCGGCCGGCGCCCACACCGAGAACGTGTTCATCGACCCTCCGCTTCGAGGCTTGAGCGCTCCACCGGAGTATGCACGGCTAAGCGCTCACACCTTGCTCCAGTAGCGCCACCGGGAACTGTGCCAGCAGGTCGGCGACGTCCACGCTCCCTTCGAAGCGCCGTTCCCCATCCAGGACGTCGATCCATTCACCCGGCGGCAGCGCGAGTCGGGTGTCCGCCCACTCGTCCCCCAGTCCCCGCACCAGGCGGGGGGCCACGGCCGCCACCTCGCCGCCCCGCACGAAGGCCACGCAGTGGCCGGCCTTCGCCCCTTCTGTGCGGATGGGCTCATAGGCGGCCCGGAACGGCTCCGGCCGCCGGCGGCGCAGGTGGAGCGCCCGCTGGGTCAGTACCAGCTTGGGCAGGCCCTCGTCCTGCCGGGATGACCAGGCCTCGGCCGGGGTCAGCGCCTCCGCCTCCTCCAGGAGCCGGGCCCGCAGCTCCCAGTCGACCGGCCGGCGGTTGTCGGGGTCGACCAGCGAGAGGTCCCACAGCTCGTTGCCCTGGTAGATGTCGGGCACGCCGGGGGAGGTGAGCTTGAGCAGGGCCATGGTGAGCGAGTTGATCCGGCCGGGACGCACGAGGGGGGCCACGAACTCCTCCACCAGGCCGACGAAGGTGTCGTCGCCCAGGGCGCCTTCCACGAACGAGCGCAGGGCGGCGTCGTAGGCCGGGTCCGGATCAACCCAGGTGGTGTTCTCCTTCGCCTCCTTGGCCGCCTTCTCGATGTAGGCCACGGCCCGGTCCACCGGCAGGGGCCAGGCCCCGACCAGCGTCTGGTACAGCAGCCACTCGACGTTGCGGTCAGGGAGGTCTCCGGTGCGGTGGCGTCGGTTGTGGGCCGACCAGGCGGCCACGGCGTCGACGAAGCCCGAGGGGTCCTCGGAGAGCAGGGCCAGGCGGGCCCGCACGTCCTCCGAGCGCTTGGTGTCGTGGGTGGAGGTGCACAGCATGGTCGCCGGCCAGGTTTCCTGGATCCGCTCGTTCTCCCGGTGGAACTCGTCCAGGCTGACGCCGAAGTGGCCGGGATCTCCGCCCACCTCGTTGAGCGGGGTCAGGCGGGTCCAGGTGTAGAAGGCGGTGTCCTCCACCCCCTTGGCCATCACCGGTCCGGTCACCTGCTGGGTGCGGGCCACCAGCTCGTCCTCGGCCGGACCCCGGTGGCGTCCGAGCAGGACCTCACCCAGGAAGTCGATCAGGGGGCCGTCGAGGTCGGGGCGGCGCTCCTTGGCCACCTTCAGGGCCTCGTCCACGTGGGCCACGTCGGCCGGTGTCGGCTCCGTCCCCGGCACCACATAGGTCCGGTAGACGGGGAAGGCGGCGACGATCTCCCGCACCGATTCGTGGAGCTCGTGGCGGGTGTAGTCCCGGTAGCGGCGGTGCCGCTCGCCCACTTCGACGGCCAGGCCGGTCAGCCAGTTGACCTCGGCGGAGAGGACCTCCTGCATGA
Source organism: Acidimicrobiia bacterium (assembly GCA_050743445.1). GTDB lineage: Bacteria > Actinomycetota > Acidimicrobiia > IMCC26256 > BP-133 > CAWBJP01. The sequence goes on along the minus strand of JBOGFO010000197.1, from coordinate 6,902 downwards.
CGAGGTGCTTCTTCTCCCACACCACCTCGGGCCAGGCCGTGGTGCAACGGGAGAAGGCGGTGTAGGCGGTGGTGAGCTCCTCCTCACCCGCCGGGTCGATCAGCACGCCGGTGACCCGGTTGGCGAAGTCGTAGCCCGTGGTGCCCGCCACCGGCCAGGTGGTCGGCAGGCGCTCGCCCGGCTCCAGGATCTTCTCCACCACCACCCAGGCGTCGGGGGCGAGCTCGGTCAGCCGGCGCAGATAGCCCTCGGGGTCGCGCAGGCCGTCGGGATGGTCGATGCGCAGCCCGTCGAGCACCCCGGCGGCGAGCCAGCCCGCCACCAGCTCATGGGTGTCCTCGAAGACGGCTTGGTCCTCCACCCGGAGGGCGGCCAGCGTGTGGATGTCGAAGAACCGGCGGTAGTCGAGCTCCCGGCCGGCCGTACGCCAGAAGGCCAGGCGGTAGTTCTGGCGTTCGAGCAGGACGTCGAGGGCGTCGGGATCGGCGTTGATCCGGGCCACCTCGGTGTCCAGAGCCTGCGCCAACTCCGGCTCGGATTCCACCAGCCGGGTGAGGGTGTCGGCCAGCACCTCCTTGTCGCGGTGGCGCTCCCGCACCGATTGCCGGTCCGTGGCCCAGCTGGGGGGCAACCGGCCGAAGGCGGTGGCCAGGCTCTCCAGCTCGGGCGATGCGCAGTGGAGGGCCGCCGCGGCCAGCAGATCGTCGAGGGAGCGGGGAGCCACCGGCAGGGCGTGCTCGTAGTAGTGGACGGTGAAGTGGCCACCCTGGCGCCGCAGCTGGATCTCGCCCGCTTCCAGCTCCCGGCCGTAGTGATCGCCCAGGATGGGCATGAGCAGGGTGCTGCGGAGCTTGGCCTCGGGCGGGTCCCAGTCAACGTCGAAGTACGAGGCGTACTGCGACGACGGGCCGTTCTCGAGGACATCCCACCACCAGGCGTTGCCGGCCGTGACCGCCATGTGGTTGGGCACGATGTCGAGGACCTGGCCCAGTCCCGCCGCCTCCAGGGCGGCGCACATCCGGGCGTGGGCTTCGGAGCCGCCGAGCTCGGCGTTGACCCGGGAGTGGTCGACGACGTCGTAGCCGTGGGTGGACCCCGGTGCCGCCTGCAGGTAGGGCGAGGAGTACAGGTGGCTCACGCCGAGACGGGCCAGGTACGGCGCGAGGCCGGCGGCGGCGTCGAAGCCGAACGCCGGCTGGAACTGGAGGCGGTAGGTGGACAGCGGGGGCGTGCTCACTATTCGACCCGTCGGAGCACCAGGACGGAACGGGGGCCCACCTCCACCTCATCCCCCGACTTGACCGGCTCGCCCTCCCCCCAGTCCGGATGCCAGGCCATGGGCGTCGAGCCGCCGCCCGGGGCCGACGGGGTGGCGGCCTCCGACGGGGGCAGGTTGTCGGTGTCGAGCACCACCACCCACCGCTCGCCGAACTTCCGGTCCGGCACCTTGAAGGGCAGCGCCTCATGGTGGGCGTTGAAGCACAAGAGGAAGCTGTCGTCGGTGATCCGCTCACCCCGGGGGTCGGGGTCGGGGATGGCCTCCCCGTTGAGGAACACGGCCAGCGACTTGGCGGAGCCCGAGTTCCAGTCCTCGTCGGACATCTCCGTGCCGTCGGGGGAGAACCAGGCGATGTCCTTGACTCCGGGGACACCGCTGCCCCGCAGCGGTCGGCCGAAGAACCAGCGCCGGCGGTGGAACACGGGGTGCTCCCGGCGGAAGGCGGAGAGCCGGGCGGTGAGCGCCAGCAGGTCCTCGTACTCCTCCCGGCACGACCAGTCGACCCAGGAGATCTCGTTGTCCTGGCAGTAGGCGTTGTTGTTCCCGCCCTGGGTCCGGCCGATCTCGTCGCCGGCCAGGAGCATGGGCACGCCCTGGGACAGGAACAGGGTGGCCAGGAAGTTGCGCTGCTGGCGCCGGCGCAGGGCATTGATGTCGGGGTCGTCCGTCGGGCCTTCCGCCCCGCAGTTCCACGAGCGGTTGTGGCTCTCCCCGTCGCGGTTGTCCTCCCCGTTGGCCTTGTTGTGCTTGTCGTTGTAGGAGACGAGGTCCCGCAGGGTGAACCCGTCGTGGGCGGTGACGAAGTTGACGCTGGCCGACGGCCGGCGCCCGTCCCCCTGGTACAGGTCGGAGCTGCCGGTGAGGCGGGAGGCGAACTCGGGGAGGGTGGCGGACTCGCCCCGCCAGAAGTCCCGCACCGTGTCGCGGTACTGGCCGTTCCACTCCGACCACAGGGGCGGGAAGTTGCCCACCTGGTAGCCACCCTCGCCCACATCCCACGGCTCGGCGATGAGTTTGACCTGGGACACCACCGGGTCCTGCTGGATGAGGTCGAAGAAGGCGGACAGGCGGTCGACCTCGTGCAGCTCGCGGGCCAGGGCGGAAGCCAGGTCGAAGCGGAACCCGTCGACGTGCATCTCGGTCACCCAGTAGCGCAGCGAGTCCATGACCAGCTGGAGGCTGTGGGGGTGGCGCATGTTCAGGCTGTTGCCCGTCCCGGTGTAGTCCATGTAGTACCGGGGGTCATCGGTCAGCCGGTAGTAGGCGGCGTTGTCGATCCCCTTCAGGGACAACGTCGGTCCCAGGTGGTTGCCTTCGGCGGTGTGGTTGTAGACGACGTCGAGGATCACCTCGATGCCGGCCTCGTGCAGGGCCCGCACCATGGTCTTGAACTCCGATACCTGTTCGCCCCGCTGGCCGCCGGCGGAATAGTCGTTGTTCGGGGCGAGGAAGGCGATGGAGTTGTAGCCCCAGTAGTTGCGCATGCCCTTCGCCACCAGGCGGTCGTCGTGGATGAACTCGTGGACGGGCATGAGCTCGACGGCGGTGACGCCGAGGCGGGTGAGGTGCTCGATGGCGGCCGGGTGGGCCAAGCCGGCGTAGGTGCCCCGCAGTTCCTCGTCGACGTCGGGGTGGCGGATGGTGAAGCCCTTCACGTGGGTCTCGTAGATGAAGCTCTCGTGAAAGGGGGTCCGGGGGGAGCGGTCGTTGGCCCAGTCGAAGAACGGGTTCGTGACCACGGCCTTGGGCACGTAGGAGGCGCTGTCGCGGGTGTCGATGGTCAGGTCGTCCTTGCCCAGCCGGTAGCCGAAGACGGCCGGGTTCCACTCCACCTCGCCTTCCACCGCTTTGGCGTAGGGGTCGAGGAGGAGCTTGGCCGGGTTGCAGCGGTGGCCGGCGGCCGGCTCGTAGGGCCCGTGGACCCGGAAGCCGTAGCGCTGGCCCGGTCCGATCCCGTGCAGGTACCCGTGCCAGCAGAGGGCCGTCACCTCGGTGAGGGGGACGCACGTCTCGGAGCCGTCGTCGTCGAAGAGGCAGAGGTCGACCCGCTCGGCCACCTCGGAGAAGAGGGAGAAGTTGGTGCCCGCCCCGTCGTAGGTGGCACCGAGCGGATAGGGCTGCCCGGGCCAGACCTTCATTGGCGGCACCTTACCCGGGGCGCGACCACCCCCAACACCGAACCCGGATTGGCAGGTCAGCCCGCCTGGGTAGGACGGGCACCATGTCTGATCACTTCGAGGACCATGCCCACGAGGCGCTGGACCACAGTCACCGGCATTTCCACGTGACCCACAACATGAGCGCCGGCGGCTTCGAGCACCTCTCCTCCGAGCACGACCACGAGCACGACCATGCCGCCCTGCGCCACGCCCATCGCCCCCACGAGGACTTCGAGCGGGAGCACGGCGGTGAGGCCCACGTCCACGACCACGTGGAGCCGGCCCGCAAGACGGCCACCCGCAAGACCAAGACGGCGGCGGCGGCGGCCGAGGACGGGGCGACGGCCAAGCAGCCCGGAGCCCGTCCGGCCACCCGGCGCGCGGCGGTGCGAACCAACGCCTCGTAGTCGTCAGATCAGATAGGGCCCTAGTCCTAGTCGTCAGTCAGAATCGGCGGCCTGCGCGGCGGCCCACGCCTTCCGGGCCGCCACCAGGACCGGATCCCAGACGGGGGAGAAGGGCGGGGCGTAACCGAGGTCGAGGTGCATGATCTCGTCGACCGTCATCTCGTTCCACAGGGCGCAGGCCAGGACGTCGATCCGCTTCGCCGCGCCCTCCTGGCCGACGATCTGGGCTCCGAGCAGCCGGCCGGAGCGCTGTTCCACGACGAGCTTGGTGGTGATCGGCGCGGCACCCGGGAAGTAGCCGGCCCGGGTCGTCGACTCCACCGTCACGGATTCGAAAGCGAAGCCGGCGTCCTCCGCCTCGGCTTCCCGCAGACCGGTCCGGGCCACTTCCAGGTCGCACACCTTGGTGACCGCGGTCCCCACCACACCCGGGAAGGTGGCGTAGCTACCGCCGAGGTTCACGCCCGCCACCCGCCCCTGCTTGTTGGCGTGGGTGCCGAGGGCGATGGTGGCGGGCCGTCGGGACACCCGGTGGTGGACCTCCACGCAGTCACCGGCCGCCCACACCGCCTCGGTGGTGGTGTGCATCCGCTGGTCGACGGCGATGCCGCCGGACGGGCCGAGCTCGATGCCGGCCTCGGAGGCGAGCGCGGTGTCGGGCCGGACCCCGAGGCCCAGGACGACGATGTCGGCCGGCAGGCGGGCCTCGCTGGTCACGACCCCGCACACCTGCCCACCATCGGTATCGTAGCCGGTCACGCCGGCGCCGAGGTGGAGGGCGACGCCGATCTTCCGCAGGCCCTCGGCCACCAGGGCGCCCATGTCGGGGTCCAGGGTGTTCATGGGCTGGGGCGCCTGGTCGACGAGGGTGACGTTCAAGCCCCGCTGCACGAGGGCCTCGGCCATCTCGAGGCCGATGTAGCCGGCGCCGACCACCACCGCCGTCTGGCGCCCGGCGGAATCGAGGTGCTCCCGGATGGCGAGGCCGTCGGCGAGCGATTGGACGCCGAAGATCCCGCCGGCATCGGCGCCGGGCAGGTCGGGCCGGACCGGGACCGCCCCCGTCGCCACCAGGAGCTCGTCATAGGGCTCCCGCCGCTCGGTGCCCGACTCCAGGTCCTTCACCTCGACCGACCCGTCGTCGGGATCGATGGCGACGACCTCGTGGCGGATGTGCACGTTGATCTCCCGGCGGCGGTGCTCCTCCGGGCTGCGGGCGATGAGATCGTCGGGGTCGGGGACCACGCCACCGATGGAGTACGGGATCCCACAGGCCGAGTAGGACGTGAAACGGCCGCGCTCGAAGGCGACGATCTCCAGGTCGGTGGAGGGGCGCCGCCGCCGCGCCTCGGAGGCGGCGCTCATCCCCGCGGCGTCGCCGCCGATGACGACGAGTCGCTCGGGGCTCATGCGCCGCCCGGGTTGTGCCACCCGCCGTCGCCGGCAATCAGCTCGTCGGCCTCCGCCGGCCCCCAGCTGTCCGGTTCGTAGGCGATCACGGGCCTCGGGGACACGAGCACCGGGTCCACCACCCGCCACGCCTCCTCGACCGCATCCTGGCGGGCGAAGCGCCGGGCGTCCCCTTCGACGGCGTCCTCCAGCAGCCGCTCGTAGGGCTCGGCCGCGTCTCCGCCCCCGAAGGCATCGGGCGGGCTGGTGAAATCCGTCGCCCGTGACACCAGCTCCTCCCCCTGGGCCTTGACCTCCAGATGCAGGCTGACGAACTCCTCCGGACCCAGGCAGAACCGCATGTGGTTGGGATGCGGGGGTGACGTGCCCGGCGCGGTGAAGAGCAGCTTCGGGGGCGAGCGGAACTCCACCACCACCTCGGTGGCGGTGGCGGCCATCGTCTTGCCCGCCCGGACGTAGAAGGGCACGCCCGCCCAGCGCCACGACTCCACCCCGAGGCGCAGGGCGGCGAACGTCTCCACATCGGAATCAGCGGCCACCCCCTCCTCGTCCCGGTAGCCGTGGTACTGGCCCCGCACGACCTTGTCCGGGTCGGCGGGAGGCATGGCCTTGAGGACCTTGACGACCTCGTCCCGGAGGGCGTCGGCGTCCACTCCCACTGGCGGCTCCATGGCCACCAGGGCCACCACCTGGAGGAGGTGGTTCTGCACCACGTCCCGGATGGCGCCCGCCTCCTCGTAGAACTTCCCCCGCCCAGCGATCCCGAAGCTCTCGGCCATCGTGATCTGGAAGCTCGAGACGTAGCGCCGGTTCCACACCGGCTCCAGCAGGGTGTTGGCGAAGCGGAAGACGAGGAGGTTCTCCACGGCCTCCTTGGCCAGGTAGTGGTCGATGCGGAAGATCTCCTCCTCGGGGAAGGCCCGGTGCAGGGAGACGTTGAGGGCGCGGGCACTCTCCAGGTCGCGGCCGAAGGGCTTCTCCACCACCACCCTCGCACCCTTGAGGTTCGGGACACCCCGGGCCCAGGGGACGGCGGCCCCGGGGGTCAGCCTGGCGGCGGCCAGGCCGCCGACCACGTCGTCGAACAGACTCGGGGGGATCGACAGGTAGAAGAGCGGTTGGTGCACGGACCCGGCGGAGGCCAGGCGCTCGGCCAGGCGCTCGTAGGTCTTGGGATCCTGGTAGTCGCCACTGACGTAGCCGATGGCGGCCACGAGCCGTTCCACGGCGGCCGCCTTGTACTCCTCGCCGCTGGCGGCGATGGCTTCGCGTGCCCGCTGGCGGAGCTGGTCGTCGTTCCACTCCCGGGAGGCCACCCCGATGATCGGCATGCCCTCGATCAGCCCCCGCTCGGCCAGGCGGCCCAAGGCGGGGAAGAGCTTCTTGTAGGCCAGGTCGCCGGTGGCGCCGAAGAGGACGATGGCGTCGGACGGGGGCCGCTCCGGCACCATCAGACGACGGCCGTCACAGCTGCACGGCCGTGTGGCCACCGAACTGCTGGCGGAGGGCGGCGATGACCTTCATGGCCGGCGAGTCGTCCTGGCGGGAGGCGAAGCGGGCGTAGAGGGCGGCGGTGATGGCCGGGGCGGGTACGGCCAGACGCACCGCCTCCTCCACCGTCCAGCGCCCTTCGCCCGAGTCCTCGGC
>JBOGFO010000196.1:0-4417 GCA_050743445.1 Acidimicrobiia bacterium | reverse complement strand
GTCCGGCGGCCCGTCGCTTCGCCACCCGGACGAGGGCCCCGAGGGCGGCGGCCCGAACCCTGGGTTCGGGATCGGAGGCCAGCAGGCGGCGCAGGGCGGGACCGGCACCGGCGGGCACGGGCCGGCGCAGCCCCAGCGCGGCGGCGACCGCCGCCCGTTCCCGGGAATCGGCGGGCCAGTCGAACTCAGGGGGAAGGGGACGCCTGGGAGCCGTCGGAGCACCTCATCACAAACCAGCCGCGGCGACGTTCCGGGCCTTGGTTCGGCCGGTACTCTATGGATATCCACGCTGGGCCGGTTGGCCGAGGCCCACGTCCCTTGACCCCAGGGGAGGGTTCGGCCGTGAGGGAGTCGAACACTTCGCCGATGGACAGCGCCTCGATCGTAGGGCCGGGACGACCGCGACCCATGCCCGTCCGTCTACTTCTACTGCCCCTCCATCTCCTGCGGGCCGGGATCATCTCGCTGCGCGGGGTGTCGCGCCGCCTGCCCCGGGGCGACCTGGCGCTGGTGCTCGCCACCCTGACCGCCATCATCCTGGTGGGCGGGGCCACGGTGGCGGTCATGCGGACCAACCCCACGGCATCCGAGCTCGCCTTCGATGCCCCCACCCTCGTGGCCGTGGGCGGGACGACCACCACCACGGCTCCGGCGGTCACGTCGAGCACCGCCGTCGCCGCCGCGCCGGCACCCCGGACCAAGCCGATCTCTCCGCCCAAGGAGCCGAGGGCCAAAGAGCCCATCGTCCAGATCGGGAAGATCTTCATCCCCAAGATCGGCCTCGATCACCCGGTCTACGAAGGGGTGACGCTCACCGTCATCGACGAGGGTCCGGGCCACTGGCCGGGCAGCGCCCGTCCGGGTCAGCTGGGCAACGCCGTTTTCGCCGGCCACCGGGTGACCCACTCGCACCCGTTCAAGCGGATCAACGAGCTGGTGCCCGGGGACGAGATCCTCTTCGAGACCAACGACGGGGTCTTCATCTACCACATGACCGGGTTCGAGATCGTCACGCCCAAAGACGTCCACATCGTGAACCCGACTCCGGACGCCACCCTCACACTCTTCGCCTGCCACCCGCCCGGTAGTGCCCGGCAGCGCTACGTCGTCCGGGCGGTCTTCGTCTCGTCCCGGCCGGCGTGACGATCTCCCCTCCCGGGGAGGGGCAGACCGGTCGGGCTAGTCTCGATCCGATCCCGCGTCCCCCGGAGACGGCCATCGACCCCCTCCTCGGCCCCGAGGGCCCCCAGCTCCCACCCCCGCCCCCACCCGCGCCGCCCAATCCCTGGATGTGGCGTCAGCGGGGCTGGCTGTTCGCCCTGGCCGGGGTGGTGGCCGTGCTGCCCGCGCTCATCGCCGCCTTCGTGCGGATGCCGTACTTCCTGCTCTCGCCGGGCGAGGCCCGCGGGGTGGCCCAGCTGATCACCGTCGACGACCCTCAGGTGACGGTCTACGACCCCGAGGGCGCCATCCTGTTCACCACCGTCTCCCTCACCGGTGACGTGAACGTCTACGAGGCCCTCCGGGGATGGCTCGACGACGAGATCGAGGTCGTGCCCGAGGAGCGCATCACCGGGGGACAGCCCCGGGAAGAGGTGCGCGAGATCAACATCCAGGCCATGGTCGACTCCAAGCTCGTCGCCACCAAGGTCGCCCTGGAGCGCCTCGGTTACCGGGTGGGCTTCGACGGCAAGGGCGCGCTGGTCACCAAGGTGCAGCCCGGGAGCCCGGCCGAGGGTCAGTTCGAGGTGGGGGACGTGATCCTGGCCGTCGACGGCGAGGCGGTGACCCTGCATGACCAGGCCGTGGCCAAGGTCCGCCGGCACAAGGCGGGGGAAACGATCAACCTCCACGTCCGGCGGGGGGAGACCGAACTGGACCTGGCTATCGTCGCCGCCGACGCCGGGGACGAGGCGCACTCGGCCCTCATCGGCGTCATCCTGGCCACGTTCGAGGCCACCTATCAGTTCCCGGTGTCCGTCTCCATCGACACGGGCCAGGTGGGCGGGCCCTCGGCCGGCCTGGCCTTCACCCTGGCCCTCATCGACGAGCTGAGCCCCGGCGAGCTGACGGGCGGTCGCGCCGTGGCCGTGACCGGGACCATCGGCGAGGACGGCGCTGTCGGCCTGGTGGGGGGCGTGGCCCAGAAGACGTTGACCGCCCGGAAGGCCGGAGCCGCCGCCTTCCTCCTGCCCCCGGCCGAGGCCGAGCAGGCCAAGCCTTACGCCGGGAAGATGCGGATTGTGCCTGTCGCGACCCTGGACGAAGCGCTGGCCGCGCTGGAGGATCTGGGGGGAAGCGGAATCGCCCTGCCGACGGCCCCACCCGGGTCGTAAGCAAGCTCGAACAATCAAGGGAACCAATCGGGAGAAAATGGCGCAAACGCTCGGGGTCTCACCGGGCGGCAGGCGCAACTCCGGTAACCTTTGCGTGTTTATAGACCCCCCGGGCGGGCTCTTTTCTGAAGGGTCGAGATGAGCACCTCCAGCGATATCGCCTCGCTCGCCTCTGACCTTGTGGTGTTTCTTGCCGCCCTGACGCTGCTCGCCGTTCTGGTGCTGCGTCCGGATCTGGTGCGGGTCTCGTTCCTCGGCCGCACCGTGCTGGCCGCCTCAGCCACGCTGCTCGCCGCCAGCTCCGTCTTCGGCGGCGCCCTCACCGACGCCGAGGTCGCCGACAGCTTCGTGCCCGACCTGCGGACGTTGGGGGTGATCCTCCTCGCCGTCGGCTGTCTCGGGGTGGGGGCCCGGTGGCCACGATTCGCGCTGCTCGCCTCCCTCTTCCTCTTCGCCCTGGCCGAGGTCGCCTTCCGCCAGCCGGGCGAGGAGACCGGCGACCTGCTCCGCTTCCTGGGGGCGTGCGGCATGGGCCTGTCCCTGTGGCTGGCCGCCCGCCGCTCACTGGCCACCCGCATCGCGGCCGCCGCCGGCGTGCTCCTGGTGGCGGTCGTGCTGGTGCTCTCCGGCGTCCTCTCCCGGGTGCTCCGGGACAACGTGGCCGAGCAGGCCATCGAGCGGGCCTCCGACCGGGCCCGGGTGGAGGCCGGCCTGGTGGCCGAGAAGGCGAACCTGGCCGCCACCCAGGCCGGGTTCTTCGCCAACGTCTTCCAGCTCTCGCCCACCGGCCAGGACGCCATCAAGCGCGACGACGGCGACGCCATCCGGCTCTTCCTGGAGGCCCTGCAGAAGACGTATTCCCAGGTCGACTTCCTCGCCTTCTTCAACTCCAACCGCGACCTGCGGGGCTCCGCCCTGCGGAACCCGGAGTCCCGCCTCGTCCTGGCCCAGCTGGGAACGAGCCCGGTGGTGGCCGAGGCCTTCCAGTCGAACCTGGCCTCGGCCGCCGGCATCGTCGAGCCCACGCTGGTGGAGGGCCTGGCCGCCCTCGGCATCCAGGGGGTCCAGTTCGCCGACGACCGCGGCGTCACCACCAAGTGGGGAGCCGTGGTGGCCGGCTTCTTCGTCGGCAACGACGACCTGCTGGCCCGTCTCGACCGCAACGAGCGCGAGAACACCGACCTCTCCATCGTGGTCGACAGCGACACGGTCCTGGCCAGCACCTTCCCCGAGGGTGACCTCGAGGGCTCCTTCGACCTCTTCGACGGTCCCAACGGCCGGAAGCTGATCGAGTCGGTCCTGGGCGCCGGGCGGGCCACCGCCGGCCAGGGCAAGTTCAACGGCCAGGACGTCTTCGTGGCCGCCACCCCCATCCGGCTGGGCGAGGGGAGGGGAGGACCCCCGCCGGCGGCCGCCGTCGCCGTCACGCTCTCCGCCGACGTCATCGGCGAGACCCGGGCATCACTGTTCCAGACCCTGTTCCTGGTGGCCCTGGCCGCCGCCGCCCTGGCCCTGGCGCTGGCCGCCGCCGCCGGCTCCCGCCTCGGGGCCCCTCTCCGTCGGCTGGCCACCGCCGCCTCCCAGATCAGCCAGGGCGACCTGTCGGTCCGGACCGGCCTGCGCAGCCCGGACGAGATCGGGCTGCTCGGCTCCTCCTTCGATGAGATGGCCGGCTCGGTGGAGCGCATGGCCTCCGAGCTCCGGGAGGCGGCCGCCCAGATGGAGGCCGTCCTCAACTCCATGACCGACTCCCTGGTCGCCGCCGACCCGGTCGGCCTGGTGGCCATGATGAACCCGGCCGCCGAAGCCATGCTCGGGGTGCGGGCCAGCCGGGAGATCGGCAAGCCGGTGGTGGACGTCATCCGGGCCCAGGACCGCAACGGGGGCTCGCTGGCCGACCGCTTCGAGCTGCCCAATTTCGAGGCGTGGTCGGCGGTGGGGATGGTGGAGACCCGCAAGGACGAGCTCCTCCCCGTGGCCCTGTCCGGGGCTCCCATCCGCAGCGAGTCCGGCGGCGTGCTGGGGGCGGTCTACGTGCTGCGCGACATGCGCCGGGAGCTGGAGATCGAACGGGCCAAGAC
>JBOGFO010000195.1:0-6588 GCA_050743445.1 Acidimicrobiia bacterium | reverse complement strand
CTGGGGGCCAGCGCCGGATGGCAGCAGGTGAAGATGTGGCGGAGGCGGTCGTCGGTCTCGGGTCCCGGTCCTGCGGGGGGGTCGTCGTCGGTGGCGGCGAGGAAGGCGGCGTGGGTCTGGCGGTCGTGGCGGGACCCCTCCCGCCGCAGGCGGTCGATGGCCCGGTTCCGGGCCGGGGTCGTGATCCAGGCCCCCGGGGTGGGGGGCAGGCCGGCGGACGGCCACCGTTCGACGGCCACGGCGAAGGCCTCCTGAACCGCCTCCTCGGCGATGTCGATGTCGCCGAAGAGGCGGACCAGGGTGGCCACCGTCCGGCCCGACTCCTGCCGGAAGATCTCTCCGATCCCTGCGGCCGTCACCGGAGCCTCGGATCGAAGTCCGCCATCGGGCCGGCCTAGCTGTCCTGGAAGGGGCGGACCTCAACCGGGGCCCCGCAGGCCTTGGCGCCCCGGGCGGCGAGGGCGAGGGCGGCGTCGAGGTCCTTGGCCTCGACGACCCAGAACCCACCCAGCTGCTCCTTGGTCTCGGCGAAGGGACCGTCGGTGGTGATCACGTCGCCGCCCTCGACCCGCACCACGGTGGCGGTGGTGGCCGGGTGGAGACCGCCGGCGAAGACCCAGGCGCCCTCGGCCTGCAGCTCCTGGTTGAACACGTCCACGTCCTTGTACATCTGCTCGATGACGTCGGCCGGCGGCATCTCCTCGCCCTCGACCATGTGCACGGACAGCAGGTACTGAGTCATTGGAATCCTCCTCTCGGAAGCCGGCACCCTGCCGGTTCCTACACCCCATCTACGAACGGCCCATCGCCGAATCGACAACCAGCCGCCAGAAATCTCTGCGGTTGGCTTATTGTTCCCGCGGCATGGACGACGACAGGGCACCGGACAGCCGCGGGGACCGGCCGGTCGTCGCTCCGGTGCTCCGGGCCGGCTGCCTGGCCCTGGCCGTGATGGGGCTCGCCTCCCTGTTCCTGGCCATGCCGAGCATCCTGAACCCGGGCGGCATCCGGTGCTCGATCGCCCGGACCGTCATCGACGACGCCAACACCGACGACGAGGACTTCAACGACGTCGAGACGGGCGAGGCCGACGTCGACGACCTGGCCTGCGAACAGGCCATCACGATCGCCGAAAGCATCCGCCGGGACGAGGACAGCGACCGGACGAGGTCGATCCCGGGCACCGGGCTCATCCGGAACCGGGGGTTGATGAGCCTGCTCGTCGCCATCGGTCAGGTCGTCACCGGGTTCATGACCCTGGGCACCATGGCACGGCGCTACCGGACGGCGGCCCTGGTCTTCGCCCTCCTGGGCGTGGTCGTCCCGGTCCTGGGGCTGCTGACGGTGGGCATCCTCGGCTTCGTCGTCTACGCCATCGGGTTCAGCACGGCGGCCAAGGAAGTCTGGCCGACGAAGCCCCGGTCCTAGGGAGGGTCTTCCTCCGCCGGCGTGGAGTTCCGGCCCGAGGCCGCGCCGGCGCCGCTCTTGAACCCGTCCATCATCTTCTCGAGTTCCTCGGCCGCCTGGGCGGGAGGCGCCTCCTCGAGCAGCCGTTCGGCGTTCTCGGCATCGACCGAAGGGCGGCCCGAGTTCTTGGCCACGAAGTCGCGGATCTCGTCGCCCCGGCGGTCCAGCTCCTCACCTACGTCTTCGCCCGTCGTCACGTCCTCGTCCATGTTGGCTGTTCTGCCCCCGAGAACCCTCGCCCATGCGCGGATGAGGGCATTGCAGCTTCGTAAGTGTAAGGTTCATAACCCGAATTGCTCCTTGCACTGGCGGCGGCGTTCGGCGCATGCTGGAGGTGAACACTTCCCTGCTCCTCAAGGACGGACCGATGAACAACCTCTTCGCCACCTGGCATCGCCCCGGCTCGGACGTCGCGGATCACCTCGCCCAGGCCTACTCCCAGCTGGTCGACGTACCGGAGATGGCATCGGTTCTGGCCCTGGTGGACGCCGCCCTGCTGGAGCTGTCGGTGGCGAACCCGCCGGCCGTCAGGGCGCCGTCGCCGGAGCTGCCCCGGGATGGGTTCGTGCTGCACCCAGCCCCGCAATAACCTGAGGGGATGCGCCTCGTGCTCCTGGGTGCCCCTGGCTCCGGGAAGGGCACGCAGGGCGGTCTCCTGGCCCAACGCCTGGGCGTGCCGGTGATCTCCACCGGAGAGCTCCTGCGGGCGCTGGCCTCCGAAGAGAGCGACCTCGGCCGCGACGTGAGCGAATACCTGGACCGGGGCGATCTCGTTCCCGACGAGTTGCTCCTGGCCGCCCTCGACGAGGCGCTGTCGGGCGCCCTGGCCGGCGGCTACATCCTCGACGGCTTTCCCCGGACCCTGGCCCAGGCCCGCCACGCCGAGGAGGTGGCCGCCCCCGAGGCGGTGATCCATCTCGACGTGCCCGACGACGTCGTCCGCGGCCGCCTCGCCGGCCGGGCCCGCCGGCCCGGTCAGGAGCAACGGACCGACGACACCGAACCGGAGATCGTCGCCCGCCGCCTGCAGCGCTATCACGACCAGACCGAGCCGCTCCTCGACTTCTACCGGGAGCGGGGCATCCTCCACACCGTCGACGCCAACCGGGCCCCGGACGTGGTCAACGACGCCATCATCGAGGTGCTCGGAGGCTGACGGACCCGCCAGGCCGCACCGATGATTCTCGGGCGGAGCGAGCGTCAGAACCTATGACGAGCCGAACCCGGCCCACGACAGGAGGACCGAAATGCCTCAGATCACCCCGAACCTCTGGTTCGACACCGAAGGCCTCGAGGCGGCCGAGTTCTACGTCTCGATCTTCCCCAACTCCAAGGTCACCAACGTCACCCATTACAACGAAGCCGGCCCCCGCGAGGCGGGGATGGTGCTGACGGTCGAGTTCGTGCTCGACGGCCAGGAGTACCTCGCCCTCAACGGTGGCCCGGAGTTCAAGTTCAACGAGGCCGTCTCGTTGATGATCCTCTGCGAGGACCAGGAGGAGATCGACTACTACTGGGACAAGCTCACCGACGGCGGCGAGGAAGGGCCGTGCGGGTGGCTGAAGGACCGCTACGGGGTGTCCTGGCAGGTCGGCCCGACCGGGTGGGCCGAGGTCCTCAACGACCCCGACCAGAGCAAGGCCAAGCGCACCATGGAGGCCATGTTCACCATGAAGAAGCTCGACCTGGCCGCGCTGCAGGCCGCCGCCGACGGGGCGTAGCGTCCCGGGCGTGGACTCACCTCCCCGCCCCGGCCGGGCTGGCTCCTCGACGAGGTCGGCTCGGCCGGCCGGGAGAACCTCGACGCCACCCACGTGGCCCGTTACGACGCGATCGAGGCGGCGGACGCAGCGCTGGAGGTTGCCCTCCTGGCGGACCTGGGTCTGGGACAGGACTCGGTCGTCGTCGACCTCGGATCCGGGACCGGCCAGTTCGCCGTCGCCGCCGCCGCCCGGGGCGCCCGGGTCGTCGCCGTGGACGTGTCCCCGGTGATGATGCGCGCCCTGCAGGCCAAGGTCGGCGCCGCTGGGCTCGCCAACGTGGACCTGGTCGAGGCCGGCTTCCTCCGCCCCGGGGGCGTGCTGCGCCTGTGGGACGTCGTGTACCACTTCGACCCCGGGGCCGCCGAGGAGCGCATCGAGGCGTGGTGCGCAACGGCCGGGATCGACATCGAGGGTGGCTGGTGCCGCGAGGGGTAGACACCTGTCCATGAGCGATTCGACGGAGGACGCCAGGACCCAACACCAGCGGATGCTGGCCGGCGAGCTCTACATCGCCGACGATCCGGCCATCGCCGCCGACAGCCGGCGAGCCCTGCTGCTCCAGGAGGCGTACAACCGCAGCCCGGCCGATGACCCGGCCCTGCGGCGGAAGATCCTTGAGGAGCTGCTGGGGGCGATCGGGCCCGACAGCGAGATCCGCCCGCCGTTCTACTGCGACCTCGGCTACCAGCTCCGCATCGGGGCCCGGACGTTCGCCAACTTCGGCCTGGTGGCCCTCGACGTCGCCGCCATCACGATCGGCGACGACGTCCAGATCGGTCCCAACGTCCAGCTCCTCACCCCGACCCATCCGATCGACGCCGAGCTCCGGCGGGCCAAGTGGGAGGCCGCCGGACCCATCACCATCGGCGACAACGCCTGGCTCGGTGGCGGGGTCATCGTCCTGGCGGGCGTGAGCATCGGCGAGAACACCGTGGTCGGCGCGGGCGCGGTCGTGACCCGGGACCTGCCGCCCAACGTCGTCGCCGTCGGGAACCCGGCCCGCGTCCGCTAGAGAGCGGGGAAGCCGGCGACGCCGGCCCGCCAGGGGACGGCGGGCTGGGCCAGGAAACGGGGCTCGGTGCCCTGGTGGCGCTGGGCGGCGTGGACCAGGAAGGGATGGCAGACGTAGACGTCGCCGGCCGATCCCGTCGCCAGCGCCTGCGGAAGCTCGTGGACGGCGTCGGGGATCGGCAAGCGGAAGATCGACACCCCCTCGTCGCCGAAGGGGCGGAGGGCCTCGGGGATCAGCCGGTGGGAGCCGGCCCGCAGCCGGGTCGGAGCGTCGTCCGGGCCGACGTCGGAGAACAGAACGAGCAGGAACAGGGCCCGGTCGCGGGAGCGGCGGTTCGCCCAGTACCCGCCGTCGGGGCCGACGTAACTGCCTTCGATGTGCCAGCCGTCGTCGCCGGGCTCCCCGTCGATTGGGAACCGGACGGCCGTCGTCCCGCCCAGCCACAGGGTCGGGGCGGCGTCCGGGCCGGCCACCTCGTCGATCGCGGCCGACAACCGGGCCGACTGCGCCGCCTGACTGAACTCGGGCTTCAGATGCCCGACCACGCGGACCACCGGTCGCTTCCAGGTCGACGGGTCGTCGGGCAATTCCTCGATCTCCTCCCACAGCAGCTCCCGGCAGCGGGCCGCCAACGTGCGGTCCACGGCCTCCTCGACGCACACGAACCCGTCGCGCTCATACGCCGCCAGCTGCTCGGACCCCAACACGGCCATCCCCCCAGTCTGGCGCGCGAATTTCGCGGGGCGGGAGCGATTGTGGCCCTCACAGGGCCACAAGCGCTCCCGCCTTGCCTCACCCCCAGCGGGCATTTCGGGCGTTTCCGTCATAACGAAAGCGGGGCGGGGCGGGGTGAAGGCGGCGACCCGGGAGCGTCGAAGTGGTAGCCGATGGATTCCTTTCCGGGGCCGCAGTCCTCGCGCCCGACCGCCCGACGCATTGGGGGCATTGCCATCGCGGCGGTCCTCGCCGTCCTGGCCTTCGCCGCCTACCGAGCCGTCGCGACCGAGGACCGACGCGGCGTCGAGGTGCGCACTCACACCGACCGCGTCACCGACCAGCTCCCCGAGCCACCGGTCGCCGCCCCGAAGCAGGTGGACGCCGAGCAGATGGACGCCGGCGCGTCGACCACGTCGTCCGCGCCGACCACCTCCACGTCGGCGAGGGCCACGACCACAACCGTCCGCTCGACACCCACGTCGCCTCCGACGACCGCGGAACCCCAACCGCCGGCCACCGTGCCGCCGACGAGCGCACCCGTCTTCACGCCCTACGACCCCCATCCGCTCCACCCGACGTGGATGCCCGACACCACCTTCGCCGGCGACGGGAGCTTCACCGAGCCCTTCGGCCCCAACGGGGACGAGCCCTTCGCCATGGCCGTCCAGCCCGACGGCAAGGTCGTGGTCGCCGGCTGGATCAACACCGACCCCCCCGGGATCCACCCGATGGACGCCGCCGTGCTCCGGTTGAACCCGGACGGCACCAGGGACGCCAGCTTCGGCGACGGCGGACTGGTCAGGTGGGAGATCGACAGGAACGCGCGTCCCGAGGCCATGGTCCTCCAGCCCGACGGCAAGATCTTGATCTCCGGACTCCTCAGCCCGGATTCCCCGAGCGGCCTCCTGCGGCTGCTGCCCGATGGCCGCCCGGATCCCTCCTTCGGCCAGGGAGGTCTGGTCGCCATGGGCGTCGCCGGCGGGAGCGGTCTCGCGCTCGAACCTGACGGCCGGATCGTCGTGGCGGGACGGGACCCGTCCCCCGAGATCGGTGTGACGCTCGTCCGCTTCACCGCCGCCGGTGACCTCGATACGACCTTCGGCACCAATGGCTCCACCCGGGTCCCGGTCGTTCCCGGCCAGCCGGACAGCGACAGCCCGACCGCCCTCGCCCGCCTCGACGACGGGAGCTTCATGGTCGTCGGCGCCCACGCGGGTGCCACCACCTCCGACACGCTCACCATGCGCTTCCGGCCCGACGGCCAACTCGACCCGCAGTTCAACGGGACCGGCATCAAAGTCTTCGATTTCGGCGGGTTCGACACGGGCATCGGGGTCCTCTCCGACTCCGGCGGGCGGGCCGTCATCGGCTCCAAGGTCTCCAACGACGGCCCCCAGGTGATGGCCCGGCTGCTGCCCACCGGCGAGCTCGACCCCAGCTTCGGCGACGGTGGACTTGTCCACCCCGGCCCGACCATGACGGTCATCGGCCGGGCCCCGGACGGCGACATCGTGGTGGGAACCGCCGGGGCGTACGCCGAGCTGTCCCGCTACCGGCCCGACGGCCGCCTCGACCCGTCGCTCGACGGCCGCTCGTACCGCACCCCCATGCCGCAGGGCAGCTACACAC
>JBOGFO010000194.1:0-4687 GCA_050743445.1 Acidimicrobiia bacterium | reverse complement strand
GGATCGGCGTTGAGCTCGGCGATGACGTGGAGGGCCGTCTCCCGGGACGTGTCGGCGGGCAGGTCGTGACGTAGCGAGGCCATCCCCACGTCGGCGCAGGCCTTGTGCTTCCCCCGGACGTAGGCGTGGCTGCCGGGGTCGTCGCCGATGAGGACGGTGGCCAGCCCGGGAACCACCCCCCGCTCGGCCAGCCGGGCCGCCCGCCCCTTCAACTCGTCCTTGATGGCGGCGGCGGCCGCCTTCCCGTCCAGGATCGTGGCCGTCATCGCTCTCCCTAGTGCCGGAAGTGGCGGCGGCCGGTGAAGACCATGGCCACTCCGGCCTCGTCGGCGGCGGCGATCACCTTGTCGTCGCCGAGCGAGCCGCCCGGCTGGGCGACGGCCGCCGCCCCGGCGGCGACGGCGGCGTCGAGGCCGTCACGGAAGGGGAAGAAGGCGTCGGAGGCGCAGACGCCGCCGCGGGCCCGCTCCCCGGCCTTGCGGGCGGCGATCTCGGTCGAGTGCACCCGCGACTGCTGGCCGGCGCCGATCCCGAAGGCCTGTCCGTCCTTGGCCAGGACGATGGTGTTGGAGGCGGTCGCCGCGCACACCTTCCAGGCGAACTCCAGATCGGCCCATTGCGCCTCGGTGGGGGCGGTGCGGGTCACCACCTTCCAGGTCGAGCGGTCGGCCTCGTAGCGGTCGGTCTCCTGGACGAGGAATCCCCCCCCGGCCCGCCGGAGGTCGAGGCCCCGGTCGGGGTCGGGGACCGGAGCCTGGAGGAGGCGCACGTTCGCCTTCGCCGCCAGCGCCCCGAGGGCGTCGGCGTCGTAGGCGGGGGCGATGACGACCTCGGTGAACACCTCGCCGATGGCGGCGGCGGTGGCGGGGTCGAGGGGGCGGTTGAACGCCACCACCCCACCGAAGGCCGACAGCGAGTCACACTCGAAGGCCCTCCGGTAGGCAGAGATGACATCGTCGCCCAGGGCGACACCGCAGGGGTTGGCGTGCTTGACGATGACGCAGGCCGGCTCGGCGAAGGAGTTGACCAGCGTCCAGGCTCCTTCGGAGTCGAGCAGGTTGATGAAGGACAGCTCCTTGCCCTGGTGCTGGACCATCCCCTCCAGCCAGGCCCGGGACCCAGGAGTGAGGCGGTCCCGGTAGCGGGCCCCGAGCTGGTGGGGGTTCTCGCCGTAGCGCAGGGGCGCCACCCGCTCCAGAGGGATCACCAGGTGACGGGGCAGCGGCTCGGGGTCGAGCCAGCGCACGATGGCGGCGTCGTACCCGGCGGTGTGGGCGAAGGCCTCCAGGGCCAGGTCGGCCCGGGTGGCCCGGGACAGCCGGCGGCCGCTGCCCCGCAGCTCGTCGAGCAGGGCGGGGTAGCGGGTGGGATCGGTGACCACCCCCACCCAGGCGTGGTTCTTGGCCGCCGCCCGCACCATGGTGGGGCCCCCGATGTCGATGGTCTCGATGCCGGGCCGCTCCAGGAACGGGTAGAGATTCACGACCACCAGGTCGATCGGCTCGACGCCCTGGGCGGCCAGGTCGGCATGGTGGGAGGGGACTCCCCGGTCGGCCAGGATCCCACCGTGGATGCGGGGATGGAGGGTCTTCACCCGCCCGGACAGCATCTCCGGGGCGCCGGTCACCTCCTCGACCGGGGTGACCGGGATGCCCGCCTCGGCCAGGGCGGCGGCGGTACCGCCCGAAGCCACCAGGCTGATGCCGAGGCCGTGGAGGCCCCGGGCGAAGTCGAGGAGGCCGGTCTTGTCGTAGACCGAGAGGAGGGCCCGGCGGACCTCCACCCACCCCTCCTCCCCGCCGTCGGGTGGGACGCCCACCATCTCGGCCACCAGCGTGGCCAGGACCTGGGGATAGAGGCGGTGCTCGACCGCCTTGATCCGCTCGTGGAGGGCGTCCTCCGTGTCATCCGGGAGGACGGGCACCGCTTCCTGGGCCAGGATCGGCCCGTCGTCGACTTCGATGGTGACGAGGTGGATCGTACAGCCGGTGACCTTGACGCCGGCGGCGATGGCCTCGGGGACGGCATGCGCCCCCCGGAACGACGGCAGCAGCGCCGGATGCGTGTTGACCACCCGGCCCGGAAATGCCTCGAAGATGGGCTCGGCGAGCACGGTCATGAACCCGGCCATGGCCACGAGGTCGACCTCGGCGGAGACGAGCGCCTCGGTGACGGCGCGGGTGTAGGCCACCCGGTCGGGAAGGTGCTCACTCCGGTCGACCACCACCGTGGGGATGCCGGCCGCCTCCGCCCGTTCAAGCGCCCGCACCCCGGGACGGTCACTGATCACCACCGCCACCGGCAGCCCGGCGTCGATGATGGCCTGGAGGTTGCTCCCACTTCCCGAGACCAGGACCCCGATGCGCACGCTGTTCGTCATGGCCTCACGCTACCGTCCTGGCATGAGCGAAGTCGCGGTGAGGATCGACGGTGGCGTGGCGGTCGTCAGCCTGTGTGCGCCCGACCGGCGCAACGCCCTCACACCGACCATGGCGGCCGATCTGGTGATCGCCTGCGACCAGGTGGACGCCGATCCCTCGGTGGGTGCGGTGGTGGTCCGCGGGGAGGGCGGCTACTTCTGCGCCGGCGCCCACCGGGACACCCTCTCCGGCGCCGGAGCCGACCCTCTGGCCGAGCCCGCCCACTCCTCCCTCAGCATCGTCTACCGGTCCTTCGTGCGCGTCGGGGAGCTGGAGGCGCCGGTCATCGCCGCCGTGCGGGGCGCGGCGGTGGGGGCGGGCGTCAACCTGGCCTTCGCCGCCGACCTGCGGATCGTGGCCACCGAGGCTCGCCTCCTGCCCGGCTTCCAGCGCATCGGGCTGCACCCCGGCGGGGGCTACTTCGTGCTCTCCGGGCGGCTGGCGGGCCGGGAGGCGACGGCGGCCATGGGCCTCTTCGGCGAGGAGGTCAGCGGCCGGCGAGCGGCGGAGCTGGGCCTCGCCTGGGAGGCGGTCCCGGACGACCAGGTCGAGGACCGGGCGCTCGAGCTGGCCCGCCGGGCGGCGGCCGACCCCGAGCTCTCCCGCCGGGCGGCACGGTCCCTGCGCAACGAGCTCGGGCCTCCGACCGTCCCCTGGCCGGTGGCCCTCGACGCCGAGCGCGCCGCCCAGATGTGGTCGCTGCGCCGCCGTCCCGCCCCGTAAGCGGAACGGGACCGGGCTACTTCCGGCCGGCGAAGAAGTCCGAGATCTCGGCCACGGCCAGGTCGGGCCGTTCGTAGGCCACGAAGTGGCCCGCCCCCTCGACCGGGGCGAAGTCACAGTCGCTGAAGTACCGGCCGAGGCCGTCGGCCCACTCCACCTTGACGATCGGGTCGTCGGCCCCCCACCGCACCCGGGTGGGCACGTCGATGGGCGCGAGGTCCGGCGGCCCGTGGCGGATCATGTCGAGCCGGGCGGCGTTGGCGGCCGAGTACCAGTTGAACCCGCCCTGCACGTTGCCGGGCTGGAGGAAGTTGTCGACCCAGGCGTCGATGTCGTCCTGGTCGAACAGACCGGGGGCGTGGGCCCAGTGGTCCAGGAAGTGCCGGAAGTAGATCTCGCACGCCTCCCGGCTCGACCCGACGAGCTCCGAGGCCATGGGCAGCTGGTGGAAGGTCTGGTACCAGATCTCCCGGAGATGGTCGGGCTCGGACCAGCGCTTCCCGATGCCGGGGTACGGACAGTCGAAGAAGAAGAGGCCGACGAGCCGCTCCGGGTAGGAGCGGGCGAAGGCCTGGATGACGTAGGCCCCGACGTCGTGGCTCACCACTCCGAACCGCTCGAGTCCCAGGGCGTCGGCCAGGCCCAGCACGTCGGCCACGTGGTCCTCGAGCCGGTAGCCCACGGTCGCCGCCAGATCGGGTTTTCCCGACGCCCCGAAGCCCCGCAGGTCGGGGGCGATGACGTCGAAGTCCGCGCTCAGCGGCCCGATGATCTTGCGCCATACCCGCCAGAACTCGGGCCAGCCGTGGAGCAGGAGGAGCGGGGCCCCGCGGCCCTGGCGCACGTAGTGGAGGTCGACGTCCGCGAGGTGGACGGACCCGTGCTCCAGGCTCACGCCTGCCCGTCGACCGGGCCCGCCTCGTCGCCGCCCTGTTCAGGAGGCGGGCGGGCGGCCTGGGCCTTGCGGGCCGCCACCTTGGCCTTGCGCTTGGTCGACGCCATGGAGACCCGCACGTGGTGCAGAGGATGGCTGTTCGGGTTCGGCAGCTTCGGCAGCGAGTTCCCCTTGGGCCGGCCGGCCGGGTCCCGCACGGCGATGGTCAGCACCCACAGGGCGAGTCCGAGGAAGGCCAGAGGAATGAAGATGAAGATGGCCTGCCCGCCCGGGAAGCCATTCGGCGTCATCGCTTCCTCAGGCGCCCTTCTGGTCCCGCTTCGGGGGCCGGAACTCCGCCACCTTGTTCTGTGGTGTCGTGAGCGGGGCGAACTTGGGCTTGGCCGATGCCGCCGACGCGGCCTTTCGGGCCGACCGGGACGGCTTCGTCGCCTTCCACACC
Source organism: Acidimicrobiia bacterium (assembly GCA_050743445.1). Lineage (GTDB taxonomy): Bacteria > Actinomycetota > Acidimicrobiia > IMCC26256 > BP-133 > CAWBJP01. The sequence continues at coordinate 207 of JBOGFO010000194.1, read as the reverse complement.
TGGCGGGCCACATGGGTCCTCGGCAGGGTCGGGACCGACGGGGAACCACCGGCCCTCGAGCGCGAATCCCGGCGGAGCGCGAGCCACAGCACGATGACAGCGATGATCGGGAGAGCGATCGGAAGAAACGTGGCGATGCTGGTGCCCCTCACAACCCGTCACTTTCACTCTGCTCGGATGATGCGGGCGCCATGGGCCTTGTCGGCC
>JBOGFO010000193.1:0-2330 GCA_050743445.1 Acidimicrobiia bacterium | reverse complement strand
CTGCACGTCGTCGACGAGGAGCAGGTTCGCTTCCCGGTACGACCGCTTGAACTCGGCCCGGGCGTTGGTCCGGATCATCTCCACGAACTCGTTCATGAAGGTCTCGGTGGAGACGTAGCGGACCCGCTTGTGGGGGAACATGTGGGCCACGTGGTGGCCGATGGCGTGGAGCAGGTGGGTCTTGCCCAGACCCGACTGCCCGTAGATGAACAGCGGGTTGTAGGAGCGGGCGGGCTTCTCGGCCACGGAGAGCGCGGCAGCGTGGGCGAAGCGGTTCGATGCTCCGATCACGAACTGCTCGAACGTGTACCGGGGGTTCAGGGCGTGGCCCGACTCGCCCCCACGGGACTCCTCTCGGAGATTGCGCACCGGGGTCACCCCGTCTTCGACTTGGGGAAGGTCGTCAGGCAGCTCGATATCGGTGGGCGCGTCCGTGCGGGGAGCGGTGAAAACCACCAGCTCCACATCGATCTCGTCGCCGGTCTCCTCGAACAGGACGTCCTGGATGGCGGCGCTGTAGGTGGCCTCGATCCGCTGGCGGGCAAGGCTGCTCGGAACGGCGAGCACCAGGACGCCGGCCTCGAAGGCCACCGGTGACACGCCCTCCAGCCACATGCGCCAGCAGGCATCGCCCAGCTGTGCTCGTAGGGGACCCGACCCCTGTCGCCAGAGATGCTCGGCCGCCTCGCTCGTGCTTTGTTTATCCACGCTTATCCACAGAAGCTTCCACACGTGTGGACAACGAGGTGCAAAGCAAGAGTGCAGTCGTCCACGAAGTCCCGCCCAGGCGCGTCAACATACAAATGGTCTGGCGGGGAAGTGACCCGTCGAATGACGGAAGAGCCAACGTAACACCGCTGTGGATGGCACTCAAGCGGCTCCGGTCGTCCGCCGGAGCTTGTTTTTCCCGGCCCCGAGGAGGGCCGCTAGACTGCCCTCCGCCGGGACGCCCGGGCCACGTTCGCGAGCGGGATAAGGCCCGTTTCGGGCGCTCGTCGAGGAGATCATGGGTGAAGCGAACCTACCAACCCAAAAAGCGCAAGCGCATGCGGACCCACGGGTTTCGAGCCCGGATGTCCACCCGCGCCGGGCGAGCGGTCATCAAGGCCCGCCGCGTGAAGGGCCGTCACAAGCTGACCGCCTGACCTGGCGCGTCCGCGACCGGTCGACGTTCGCAAACCTGGCCATCGCCCCTCGGCGCCGGCAGGGCGCGATCTCTCTCGCCTGGGTGCCGGGCGAGAACGACATCCCACCGCGGGTGGCCTATGCAATCGGCCGGAAGGTCGGCGGCGCCGTCACCCGCAACCTTGTTCGCCGGCGGCTGAAGGCCGCCATCGCCCGCCATCGCGCGTACCTCCGACCCGGGGAGGCCTATCTCTTCGGGGCGGGTCGGAACGCGGCGACCATGTCATTCGCCGAGCTGGACGCGGCCGTGGGTGCCCTCCTGGTGGGGAGCGCCCGATGAGTCCCGCCGCCCGTGTCCTGGCGACCTTGGTGCGGGGTTATCGTGTCGCCCGGTCCGGGGCGCCCCGCTGGTGCCGTTATGAACCGACGTGTTCGGCCTACGCTCTCGAGGCGTTGTCCGGTCATGGGGCGGTGCGGGGGACGTGGTTGACACTCCGCCGGCTGGCCCGGTGCCATCCGTGGGCCGGCTTCGGCGCTGATCCCGTCCCCCCGGCCAAAGTGCCGGCCCCCCCGACGACAGCTTCACCCGCCGTGCCGGCGGCCTGAGAGGGAAGGTCGATTCAAGTGTGGGACACCCTGCTGGACGGGATGGGCTCGGTCCTTGCCTTCTTCTACTCGGTCATCCCCTCCTACGGCATCGCCATCATCGGGCTGACCGTGCTCGTCCGGCTGGTGCTCTTCCCCCTCACCGCCAAGCAGGCCCGCTCGCAGATGAAGATGACGCAGGCCGCGCCCGAGATCAAGAAGATCCAGGCGAAGTACAAGGACGACAAGCAGAAGCAAAACGAAGAAGTCATGAAGTTCTACAAGGAGAACAAGATCAACCCGGTCGCCGGGTGTCTGCCTCTCCTGGCCCAGATGCCGATCTTCTTCGCCCTCTTCGCCGTCCTCCGGGACCCCTTCAAGCACGTCCCCACCGGCTCCAGCCTCTACGAAGGCTTCTGTGTCGAGGCCCTCGAGAAGGGTGTGAGCTGCACCAAGGACACGGTGATCGGCCTCCGGTTCCTCGGCATGGACCTCTCGAGGGCGGCCAGCTCGGCCCACGACGGGTTCACTGACGCCCTCCCCTACTTCCTCCTCATCGCCCTGGTGGTGCTCACCGGGTACCTGCAGTTCAAGCAGACGCAGAGCCGCCAGAGCAGCCA
>JBOGFO010000192.1:0-4847 GCA_050743445.1 Acidimicrobiia bacterium | reverse complement strand
GGCCGCGGCCACCGCCACCGCTCCGGCCCCCACCGCCACCGGCCCCGGCGGTCACACCCAACGTCTCCTCACCGTCGTCAAGGCCGGGTCCATCCAGCAGACCCGGGCCGAGGCCCAGGACAAGGTCCACGTCTGGCCCCACCTCCTGGTCGGCGAGTTCGTGGCCATGCTCATCCTCATGGCGCTGGTCACCATCTTCTCGGCTCTGGTGCGGGCGCCCCTGCTCGAGAACGCCAACTTCAACCAGACCCCGAACCCGTCCAAGGCGCCGTGGTACTTCCTCGGCCTCCAGGAGCTGCTGACCATCTGGCACCCCATGGTGGCCGGGGTCACGATCCCCGGCATGGGCCTGTTCCTGCTGATGCTCGCCCCCTACATCGACAAGAACCCGGCCACGAACCCGAGTGACCGCAAGTTCGCCATCTGCCTGTTCACCATCTTCCTGATGTTCTGGGCCGTGCTGGTGATCATCGGCTCCTTCTTCCGGGGGCCGGGCTTCAACTTCGTGTATCCGTGGCAGGACGGCGTCTTCTTCGATCTCTAGGAGCGCTATGGAAGCTCGCGACGTACTCCTCATCGCCATCCCGGTCATCCTCGGCCTCGCCGTGCTGCTCGTGGTGGCCACCACCGTGTCCCGGCAGCGGTCCGCCACCGGATCGCTGGGTCGCGAGTCGAAGAAGGCGGACCGGGCGGCTTCCACCGAGGTGGCCACCACCGACCTCGACGAGGAGGCCCGGGCCCGCTTCCAGGAGACCAAGTCGAGCCTGGAGCCGGCGGGGAAGGCCCCGGCTCTCTCTGCTGCCGGTGGGCTCATCCGCTTCGGTGACGCCCCGGCGGACCCGGAGGCACTCGGCGTGACCCGCCGTCAGTTCTTCAACCGGGGGATCCTGGCCAGCCAGAGCCTCGTGCTGGGCAGCTTCAGCCTGGCCGTCATCGGGTTCCTGTGGCCCAGCCGGACCGGGGGCTTCGGCGGCGTGGTCAAGGTGCCCGAGAAGCTGCAGGACGTCCTCGAGGCCATCAACGAGAAGAAGGAGCCGTTCTACGTCCCCGAGGCCCGCTCCTACCTGGTCCCCTACCCCAAGGCGGCCCTGGAGGAGGCCGCAGGCATCTACAAGGACCCGGTGCTGAGCGCCATGAAGGAGGGGATCGTCGCCCTCTTCCAGAAGTGCCCCCACCTCGGGTGCCGGGTGCCCTGGTGTGCCAGCTCGCAGTGGTTCGAGTGCCCGTGTCACGGGTCGAAGTACAACCGGGTGGGGGAGAAGAAGGGCGGCCCCGCCCCCCGGGGCATGGATCGGTGGCCGGTGCAGGTGGACAACGGCGCCATCACCATCAACACCTCGGGGTCGGCGATTCTGGGCCCGTCCATCGGGGTCAACACCACCGGCCAGGAGGCCGAGGGGCCCAACTGCGTATGAGGCTGATCCCCCGGTGAGCCCCACCCCCCTGGTAAAGGACGACCGTTGAGTCTGCGCAGCATCCTGTTCCTGGTCAACGCCGTGGCGCTGGTGCTCCTCGTCGTGGCCGCGGCGGTCGCCGCCCGCCGGCAGAAGCCCACGCCGCCCGCGAACATGACGCCCTACTACGACGACGCGACGATGGAAGGCCCCAAGCTCGAGCGCTTCCTCGGGGCGGCGGTGCTGTTCTCAGCGGTGCTCGCCGCCTCGCTTCCGGTCTACTGGCTCCTGGAGCCGACCCGGCAGTCCGGCATGGACAGCGACTTCCTGGCCGACTCGGTCGAGCGCGGCAAGGAGCGCTTCGGCCGTGAGGCGGTCGCCGGCAGCGAGATCCTGCCGCTGGAATGCGCCCGGTGCCACGGCGACACGGCCGAGGGCGGAACCGCCACCTTCGTCCTCGCTCCGGACGAGCCCGGTGAGGTGACGAAGACCGTCCAGTGGGCGGCTCCGTCCCTCGACGACGTGCTGCTGCGCTTCTCGACCGAAGAGGTGGCCCAAATCATCACCTACGGGCGTCCCGGCACACCCATGCCGGCCTGGGGCCTGGCCGGCGGTGGCCCGTTGCCCAAGCAGCCCGTCGACGACCTGGTGGCCTACCTCCAGTCGATTCAGATCAAGCCGGAGGCAGCCAAGAAGCGGTCAACGGAACGCCTGGCCGCCCTGAAGGCCGAGAACCCGAACCTGTCGGATGCCGAGGGTCTGTTCAACCTCAACTGCGCCCGCTGCCACACCAAGGGTTACTCCTACGGGGAGCCGCAGATCTCCGGGGGCGGTGGCTCGTTCGGCCCCAACCTGACCGCAGGGGTCGAGCTCCGCCAGTTCCCGGAAGCGGCGGACGGGGTCGAGAAGCACGCCGAGTTCGTCACCGTCGGGTCTGATTTCCAGAAGCAGTACGGCCTCCAGGGGATCGGCTCGGGCCGGATGCCGGGTTTCGGGGGCATCCTCAGCGCCGAGCAGATCGCCCAGATCGTGGCCTACGAACGCGGGCTGTAGGGGGGAAGAGGGATGGACCTACTGATCCTGGCCACCGAGGCGGGCGGCGACCTCGACCTCGTCGGGCAACTGCGCGGGTACGGCGTGGCGGTCTTCTCCGTGGCCCTCTTCTGCGGGTCGATCTACCTCCTGCTGTACACCGACGTGGGGAGCCGCCTCGGATTCATGGTGTCGTTCACCGCCGTGACCGGATTCCTCATGATGCTCGGGTTGATCTGGTTCACCAACTTCACTCCCCTCAACGCCCTCCACGGTCCCCCGCCGACGTGGAAGGTGAAGGAGGTGGTCGACGACCCGAGGAATGCCAAGATCACCCACGTCCACGAGATCGAGGCGCAGGGCGTGAAGCTGACCGAGGCGGAGGAAGGTGAGATCAAGGCCTCCGTCGACACCGCGCTCACGGCCGAGAACAGCCCGTTCCTGCTCTTCACGGCAGCCACCGACTACGTCGTCATCGAGGCGGAGCGGATCGGCGGCGGCAAGACCGGGCCGCTCGGGCTCCGGCACAAGCCCCTCCACTCCGTGATGAAGATCCAGGGAGTCAAGAAGGTGGAGCCGGTCCCCGGCGAGGCGCCGCCTCCGCCCGAAGCCGACCCGAACGCCGATGCCCACTACGTCGTACTGGAACGGGACCTCGGGGCCCTCCGCCAGCCGCCGCTGTTCATGACCCTGGGGTTCGCGATCATGTTCGGCGTCGCCCTGTTCGTGATGCACCGAGGCGAGCGGGCCAAGCAGCTCGAAGAACGCAAGGACCAGCTCGAACCGGTCCCGGAGCCGGAGACGGCTCCCGAACCGGCGCCCAGCCCCGCCTAGGAGGGACCGACGATGACCTTCGCCGAGAGCCAGTTCCCGCAGCTCATCGACGCCTCCCACGACGGCGACCTGGCCTTCATCGCCTTCGCCATCATGTGCTTCATCTTCGTCGGTCTGCTCTTCGCCATCGACAAGGTGCGGAGCAGGCGCACCGGGGGCGAATAGGACTAGCCGGCCGCCGCCACCTCGAGCGCCGCCTCGGTGGCGGCGGAGATGGTCGCCTCCAGATCGGCGTCGGAGTGGGCCAGGCTTGGGAACAGCGTCTCGTAGGCACTGGGGGCGAAGTAGACGCCGCGCTCGAGCAGGGCATGGAAGAAGCGGGCGTAGCGCTTCGTGTCGGACGCCTTGGCCGACTCGTAGTTCGTGACCGGCGCGGCGGCGAAGAACAGGCCGACCAGGGGGCCGACCCGGGTCACCTGGGCCGGGAGCCCGCTGCCGGCCATCGCCCGGCGCAGGCCGGCGGCGAGGGTCTCCGCCTTCGACTCCAGCGCGGCATAGGCACCGGCGTCGAGGTGATGGAGGACGGCCAGGCCGGCGGCCGTGGCCAGTGGGTTCCCCGACAGGGTGCCGGCCTGGTAGACGGGGCCGGCCGGGGCCAGGTGGTCCATGACCTCGGCCTGCCCGCCGAGGGCGGCGAGCGGCAGCCCGCCCCCGAGCACCTTCCCGAAGCACGACAGGTCGGGAGTGATCCCGTAGCGGCCCTGGGCCCCCTGGTCACCGAGGCGGAAGCCGGTGATCACCTCGTCGACGATGAGGAGCGCGCCGGCGTCGTCGCAACGCCGGCGGAGCGTGCCCAGGAACCCTTCGCCCGGTGGGATCAGACCCATGTTGGCCGGGACGCCCTCGACGATGACCGCGGCGATGCGCTCACCGTGACGGGCGAACGCCTCCTCGAGGGCACCGTCGTCGTTGAAGGGCACGACCACGGTGGTGGCCACCGCCGGCGCGGGCACGCCGGCCGAGCCGGGCAGGCCGAATGTGGCCAGGCCGCTGCCGGCGGCGGCAAGCAGGGAGTCGGCGTGACCGTGGTAGCACCCGGCGAACTTCACGATCACGTCGCGTCCCGTGAACCCGCGGGCCAAGCGCACGGCGGTCATGGTCGCCTCCGTGCCCGACGACACCAGGCGCAGCTTCTCCACCGAGGGCACCCGGGCGCAGACCTCCTCGGCCAGGCGCACCTCGGCCTCGGTGGGGGCGCCGTAGGAGGTGCCGCGGGCGGCCGCCCGGGTGACGGCCTCGACCACGGCGGGGTGGGTGTGGCCGAGGATTGAGGCGCCCCAGGACTGGACGTAGTCCACGTAGCGGCGCCCGTCGGTGTCGTGGAGGTAGGCACCCTCGGCCCGGGCCACGAAGAACGGCTCGCCGCCCACGCCGCCGAAGGCCCGTACGGGGGAGTTGACCCCGCCCGGGATGCGGGCCAGGGCCCGCCGGTAGAGGTCGCTCACCGCTGCCACCCCGCGTTCCGCAGGAACGCCGAATCGCCTTCCAACCCGATCTTGCGTTCCTCCGGAACACCCCCGGTTCCGCAGGAACGCCGGAAGCCGGGCGGCGCCGGGCTACGTCCCATGCAGGCGCTCGGCCAGGGAG
>JBOGFO010000191.1:0-1668 GCA_050743445.1 Acidimicrobiia bacterium | reverse complement strand
GCGGAGCGGGGCCGGTAGGTGATGACGTTGGCCACCTGGGCGGCCCGGTCCCGGCCGTAGCGGCGGTAGACGTACTGGATGGCCTCCTCCCGGCGTTCGTGCTCGATGTCGAGGTCGATGTCGGGTGGCCCGTCGCGCTCGGGGGACAGGAAGCGCTCGAAGAGCAGGCCGAGGCCCACGGCGTCGGCCTTGGTGACACCCAGGGCGTAGCACACGGCCGAGTTGGCGGCGCTGCCCCGGCCCTGGCAGTAGAGGTTCTCCCGCCGGCAGAACTCGACCAGGTCGTGGACGAGGAGGAAGTAGCCGGCGAAGCCCAGCTCCTCGATGGTGTCGAGCTCGGCGGCGATGCGGGCCCTGGCGTCATCATGCCGGGGGTGGTCGGGGGGATAGCGGCGCTGCGCTCCGGCCCAGGCCAGCTCCCGCAGCCAGGACATCTCGGTGTGACCCGGGGGGACGGGGAAGTCGGGCAGGCACGGGGCGGCCATGGCCAGGTCGAAGGCACAGGCCCGGGCCACCTCCACCGTGGCCTCCACCGCTCCCGGCCAACGGGCGAAGCGCCGGGCCTGCTCGGCCGGGGAGCGCAGGTGGGCGCTGGCGGCGGCGGGCAGCCAGGGGTCAAGGGCATCCATGGGGCGGCGGGCCCGGATGGCGGCCAGGGCGGTGGCCAGGGGCCGTTCCGAGGGGGTGGCGTAGTGGACGTTGTTGGTGGCCACGATCCCGATCCCGGCCCGGGTGGCGATGGCCGCCAGGGCGTCGTTGCGAGGCTGGTCGAGGGGATCGTGGTGATCCCACAGCTCGACCAGGACCCGCCCGGCCCCGAAGGCGTCGACGAGGCTTCCTAAGGCCCGAGCGGCAGCGCTCGGGCCTTCCTCCACCAAGGCCCTGGGGACCCGGCCCTTGCGACAGCCGGTGAGAACGAACCACGTGTTGTTCTCCGCGCTGGGCCGGGGATGGCGGTGCACGGGCGCCCGGGCGGCTTCGGCCAGGCCTTCGAGGTTGAGGCGGGGCGCGCCCTTGCTGCCGTCCATCTGGGCGGCAGAGAGCGCCTTGGCCAGCCGGGCGTAGCCGATCGGCCCCTCGGCCAGGACGACCAGGTGCTCGCCTTCGGGATCGGCGACGCCCGACGATGGTTTCGTGGCGTCGAGCGTGACCTCGGCCCCGAAGACGGCGGGGAGCCCGAGGGCCCGGGCCACCTCGGCCATCCGCACCGCTCCGTAGAGCCCGTCGTGGTCGGTGACGGCGAGGGCGTCGAGGCCGAGTCGCACCGCCTCCCCCACCAGATCCTCGGGATGGCTGGCCCCGTCGAGGAAGGAGAAGTTGGTGTGGCAGTGCAGCTCGGCGTACCCACCCGGCTGTTGCGGACGGGCCGGCTTCGGTTCCGGGCGGGGCAGTTTCCGCCCCGGCGGATGCTCAGGCATTTCCGGATCTCGGCGCAGAATTTCCAACCAGTTGGAATTTCTGCGCCGAGACAGTCGCAGCATCAGTCATAGAGAGCCTCCAAGGTGGCGCGGCCGCCCTCCACCGCCACCAGGGCCGCCACCCCGCCGGTCACCGTCACCTGCCAGAGCGCGCGCCGGCGCCGGCCGGCGGGGTCCCACCAGCGCAGGTCGTGGAGCCACGGCCCCGCCCACCCCTCGACCACTCCCCCGCCGCCGGGCAGGGCCGGGC
>JBOGFO010000190.1:0-2961 GCA_050743445.1 Acidimicrobiia bacterium | reverse complement strand
CCGCTACGCCGACCGGGTGGCCACGGTGCTCGAGACGCTGGCCACGGCCAGCGCCGCCTGGCCCCGTCAACCCCGCCTGGAGACGGACCCCTGGGGCGACCTGCCCCGGGTCAACATCTCCATCAAGGCCACCGCCCTGGCGCCCCGCCTGGCTCCCCTCACCCGACGGGCCGGCATCGGGGAGGCGCTGGCCCGGCTCCGGCCCATCCTCCTGCGGGCCCGGGAGGTGCCGGCCACCATCCACATCGACACGGAGCACGACGACGTCAAGGACGTGACCTTCGAGCTGCTGCGGGCCATCGGGGCCGAGTTCCCCGGCGGCCCGGCGCTGGGCTGCGTGGTGCAGGCCTACCGCAAGGACTCCTTCGCCGACCTGCGTGACCTGGTGGCCTGGTCGGGAGAGGCGCTGGCCACGCCGCTGCAGATCCGCCTGGTCAAGGGCGCCTACTGGGACTTCGAGACGGTGGTGGCCCAAGCCGAGGGCTGGCCGGTGCCCGTCTTCGAGCGCAAGGCGGAGACGGACGCCAACTACGAGCGGTGCGCCCGCTACCTGGTGGAGCACGCCGGGCGGGTGCGGCCGGCCTTCGCCAGCCACAACCTGCGGTCCCTGGCCTACGGGCTGGCCGCCGCCCGGGCCGGGGGTTTGCCCGAGGGCGCCGTCGAGCTCCAGCTCCTCTACGGGATGGCCGAGCCGGTCCATGCCGCCCTCCGCCACCTGGGCCAGCGGGTCCGGGTCTACGCCCCCGTCGGCGAGCTGGTTCCGGGGATGGCCTACCTCGTCCGCCGGCTGCTGGAGAACACGTCGAACGAGTCGTTCCTCCGGCACCGCTTCGCCGAGGGCCGGGAGCTGGCCGATCTGCTCGAGCCGCCGGGGGTGCTGGAGCGGGCGCTGCCCGAACCGGCGCCGGGCCCGACCCCGCCCTCACCGACCGACCCCGCCCGGCCGGGCCCGTTCGTCAACGAGGCCCCGGCCGAGCTGCGCCGGCCGGGACCCCGGGCCCGGCTGACGGCCGCCGTCACCAAGGTCGAAGGCGGGCTCGGCTTCGAGGCGCCGGTGGTGATCGACGGCCGGCCCTGCGGAAGCGTCGGGTCGATCGTGTCGGTCGATCCCGGGGACTACGACACGGTGGTGTGCGTCAGCGGCCGGGCCGGCAGCAGCGACGTCGAGAGCGCCCTCCAGGCGGCGCAGCGGGCGGCGCCGGGGTGGCGCCGGACCGGATGGGAAGGGCGGGCCGCGGTGCTGTTCCGGGCCGCCGACCTCATGCGCCGCCGCCGGGCGGAGCTGGCCGCCCTCATGGTCTTCGAGGCCGGCAAGCCCATCAGGGAGGCCGACGCCGACGTGGCGGAGGCCATCGACTTCTGCGAGTACTACGGGCGGGAGGCGCGGCGGCTGTCCGCCGGGGTTCCGATCCTCCAGGCGCCGGGGGAGTCGAACACCTACCGGTACCAGCCCCGGGGGATCGGGGTCGTGATCGCGCCCTGGAACTTCCCCCTGGCCATTCCCGCCGGCATGGTGACGGCGGCGCTGGTCACCGGCAACGCCGTCCTGCTCAAGCCGGCCGAGCAGACCCCGGGCATCGCCTACCGGCTCTTCCAGATACTCCTCGAGGCCGGCGTCCCACCCGGAGCGCTGGCCTTCCTGCCCGGGGTGGGGGAGGAGGTCGGCGCCGAGCTGGTGGCCCGATCCGAGGTGTCGTTCGTGACCTTCACCGGGTCGTTGTCCGTCGGACTCCAGATCGTCGAGCGGGCCGCCGTCCACCAACCCGGCCAGGGCCACATCAAGCGGGTCGTGGCCGAGATGGGCGGCAAGAACGCCATCGTGGTCGACACCGACGCCGACCTGGATCAGGCCGTCCCCGCCATCGTGGCCAGCGCCTTCGGGTACGCCGGCCAGAAGTGCTCGGCCGCCGCCCGGGTCATCGGCGTGGGGCCGATCTTCGACGAGCTGGTGGAGCGCCTGGTGGGGGCGGTGGAGCTGGTCACGCTCGGCCACCCGAAGCAGCTGGCGACGGCGGTCGGGCCGGTCATCGACGAGGACGCCTGGAAGCGGGTGCGCCGCTACCAGGAGGCGGCCCGGGTGGAGGGGGAGGTGCTCCTCCAACGGTCCGACCTCCCCGAGGGCGGGTGGTACGTGGGGCCGACCGTGGTGGTGACCGACCAACCGGGATGCCGGGTGGCGACCGAGGAGATCTTCGGCCCCCTGCTGGTGTGCATGCGGGCCGGCAGCTTCGAGGAGGCGCTGGCGATGGCGGGGGCCACCGACTACGCCCTCACCGGCGGGCTGTTCTCCCGCTCCCCGGCCCATATCCGCCACGCCACCGAAGAGTTCCGGGCCGGCAACCTCTATATCAACCGGGGGATCACCGGGGCCCTGGTGGGACGCCAGCCCTTCGGTGGCTACGGCCTGTCCGGCGTGGGCTCCAAGGCCGGCGGGCCCGACTACCTGCTGCAGTTCGTCGAGCCCCGGGTCATCACCGAGAACACCATCCGCCAGGGGTTCGCCCCGGTGGAGGACGCCTGACGCGCTGAGGCCCCGGGGAAGGGGATTACCCGGGGCCTCAGTACGTGGGCGGTGGGTGACGGACGTCTCACCCGGGTCCTGCAATGAGAGAAACGCCCGATGCGCGCGCTTATGACGCGGTTTGGGCACATTTTCCGGTTGGGCGCCCGTCCGCGGGCACGGGCCCCTGGACACGGTGCAGTGTCCTAAGATGAGCGGCCTCTGGGGCGCTTAGCTCAGGGGGAGAGCACTTCCTTGACGCGGAAGGGGTCAGAGGTTCAAATCCTCTAGCGCCCACCAGCAACAGAGCAGGTCAGCCCCGGTTTTCGGCCGGGGCTGATTCGCGCTTGGAATCCGGCGTGCCACGAACGTGCCATAACGAAATTGTGCGAGCGGTGTGCGAGCGGTCAATGGTGGGGCTTGGTGGACGCTTTCGGGAGGGTCCGCACGTCGGCCTGGAC
>JBOGFO010000189.1:0-5293 GCA_050743445.1 Acidimicrobiia bacterium | reverse complement strand
GATGAAGGAGATCTGGCCGATCTTCAACCCCGGGTAGATGGCGATGGGCAGGTTGGCCACGTTGGACAGCTCCAGGGTGAGGTGGCCGTTCCAGCCGGCGTCGACGAAGCCCGCGGTGTTGGAGACGAACACTCCGCCTGACCCGGCGACGAAGTTCTCCACGTGCCGTCCGTCCGGACGGACCTCCAAATCGAAGATTGTCTCCGCCTCACCCGTGTCCTTGATCTCAAGCACCGTGTCCCAGGCAACGTCGCCGTCCACCAGCCGGTCGAGGAACGGATGCCCGTCAGTCCCTTGGCGCCGATAGGCGTCCCGCAGCCGTTGAAGCGTCTGGATCCGGACAGCATCGCGGCCCCGGCGGCGCTCGATGTTGTTCAGGTCCGTCGGCCAGCGGAACCCGGCCAGCGCCGCGGCGTCTTTCTGAGAGAGGCCGAGATCCTCGCGGGTCTGGACGAGGAGGCGGTCCGGTAGCGGGATGCTGAGGAGCAGCTTGTGGTCCCGATGGGGGAAGACGACCTGGTACAGGTGCGATGCCCCTCGGGTGCGGTGGTAGGCCGCGGTTCGGCGGCCCAGGCGAACGCCGAGGAGCAGGACATCGTCGACGAGCCCGGTGGAGCAGGACCAGTACGAGTCCCGTTGCGGATCACGCGAGCCGTCACCATCCATGAGACCCTCGAGGAGGGCTTCAAGGACGGGGACAGGCCATCCGAGGAAACCGGCCGGAAGCCGCTTCGAATGGGCACCTCCACCGGTGCCCATCCAGCCGAGAAGGGCGGGAAGCACCTGGGACGTGCAGGTGATGGCGATCCCGTCCCGGCGGTAGACGGGGAGGCCGTAACGGGCCAGCACCGCCTCGGCCCGGTCAAGGATCGAGGCGTCGGTGTTCGAGATCACCACCTGCGTCCTGCGCCGGTAGCCCTCGGCGATGTAGATGCCGAGAAGCCAGGCCAGGTCCGGATCCACGGTCATGAGCACGGGCAGGCCACGAGCGCTGCCCCGTCCCCGCACACGATCCTGAGCACTGAGCCGCTCGATCAGCCCAGGGCAGAGCCGTGCCACCCGATACGGCAGGGCACCGCGCCGCCGGTAGTGGTCGGTGCGCGCATAACCCGCCTCTCGCAGCAAGGCGGGCACCGCTGGATCCTCAACCGCGGCGGCGACCGTCGGGCCCTCAACCACCAACCAGTCCTGGTCCTCGTCCGGGATGAGGAGACGGAGATCGATGACCGCCGGTGAAAGGTCCGGTTCGGGAAGCCGGCGGGGGATCGCCACCCGGGCGCCAGGGCGCAACTCGAGGGTGCGCAGCTTGATGACCCGACCATCTCGGTCCAGGGAGAACAGGTTGTGACCGGCGGTCACCCTGACCCGCCGACCGGACGCCAGTCGAATCTCGTAGATCCGATCAGGCTCCCCTTCGAACCAGCCGGTGATCGGGAAGAACCTGGCCTCCAGCGTGCCTGGATCGAATCCGGCTACGGAGCCCTCGATCCGCTTCCGAACCACCACTTCGATGGGGAGCACGTCGACGCGCCCCTCATGGCGGACGACGACGGGCTCGCTCCCCGGCAGGCTGCTGTGAATGAGCAGCCCGAGGCGCCCCAGGGAGCTCTTTCCCTCCAGCCGGGCCACGAGGTCGTCGGGGAGGGCGACCCGCTCCAGGGTGGAGCCGAGCACGAACTCGCCGGGATGGAGGATGAAGGCCTTGTCCTCCGCCACCTCGACCAGCTCGGTGAGGTCCTCCTGGGGGAGCTTGGGGTCGATGAAGGGCGTCGTGTCGTTGCGGAACACCCGGAAGTAGCGGTCGACCCGCAGGTCCACCGACGAGGGCTGGATGTAGCTCTCGTCGAGCGGATCGATCACGATCCGGCCCGCAGTGAGCTCCTTGCGGATGGAGGCGTCCGAGAGAATCACGGGGGCGAGCCTATCTCCGGCGGTGTCGCCGGGCCGGGGTGTCGGGGCTAATCTGGACCTCCTTCGCGGGTGTAGTTCAGAGGCAGAACATCAGCTTCCCAAGCTGAGAACGCGAGTTCGATTCTCGTCACCCGCTCCAAGCATCACCGCAGGTCAGGCGCCATTTTCGGGGTTTTTCATATGCGCCTGACGGGCCTTACAAAGGCATCCATGGCACATTGCTGTGCCATGACGCCGGAGCGTCCGCCGGCGTTCGCCACTCTCCGCCGCCGTCCGTCAGCGAACGATCGGGGTGACTTCCATCGTCTCGTCAGCGGCGTCGAGGAGACGCTCGAAGGCGAACCGTCACGCAGTCAGTCCGCGAGGATCCACCGTCGGGTCGAGGGGCACGCGGAAGACGGCGGCACCTTCGACTCCTTGCCGCTGTGGCCATTCGACGACTTCGTGTGGGGAGTCGGCGGCGACGAGCACGCGGCCGCCCAGACGCCCGACGTAACGGCCCCGGTGGGGGCGCAAGGAGTCGGCGTTCGCCGCGCCCCGGGCTTCAGCCTCCGGGCTCGTCCCGGGCTCTGAGAGGTGGACGACCTGACGCATGCCGTCAACAAGGTTCGACGTCGTCGACCACCACGAGGGGATCGGCCGGGTCGAGAGCGAGGTCCCAGGCGACCACTGTCCCCCGCCAGCGGCCGAGCGAACTCCCCAGCGTGATCTGACGGCCCGGGCGGACCGCCGAGGGGCGGGCGGCGCGGTGGAGTGGCACGGCGACGCGGCCTTCGTCGTCGACGAGGTTCGGGTCGGCACGAAGGTCGACGCCGAGGCCCACTGCCCTGGCGTCGGGCCGGAAGCCGGCGGCCAGGCGGGCGACGGTGGCGTCATCGACTTCTGTCCGGAACGGCTCGACCGAGGTCACCCTTGCTCCTCCTCGCTGCCAGATCCAGTGTAGGCAGGGTTCGGGAGCGGCTGACCGGCGACGATGACGAAGCGGGTCGCGGCGAGCAGCTCGAACGGGAGGTCCGGATCTTCGAGGGGGTCGGGGGTCTGCGGGTGTGAACGGCCGGGAAGGAGTTGCGCCTCGTAGTGGCCGGGCTGGCCGGTGGGGTAGGTGGGAATGCCCTCGGCGGCGAGATCACGGGGGTGGAGTCGAAAGTAGACAGGCGCGGCCGGAAACCGACGTAGCACCGATACTTCTTCACCTTCAGCGGGAAGCTCCCAGAGAGAGACGCCGAAGAGCACCTCGACCCGTCCACCGGCGTCGACCGCGTACAGGCCCGCCATGTCGAGGGCATCATCGATCGTCTCAGCGATGAGCTGCGCTCGATCGGTGCCGGGAGCCGCCCGCAACACGGCGAGCACCGCCACCGGGTCGTCTCCCGGCCGTTGTTGACGAACACGGCGCTTGTGAGGGCCAGGGTCGTCGCTCATTTTCCTACTCGCCCGAGCGGCGCGGCAGGAGCTGGCGAACGGTCGCCCTTGGCTCGCCCTGGCCGGTAATCAGGTCGGAGATGGCCTTGGCCAGGGCGCCGTCGCGGTCTTCGGTGGCGTGCTGGTAGATGAGCGCCGCGCGGGGCGAGGCGTGCCCGTGGCGAGCCATGAGCTCCCTCGTGCTCGCCCCGGTGGCCGCCGCGAGGGTATTGCGGGTGTGGCGGAGGTCGTGGGGCCGAACGCCCGGGAAACCGGCGGCTTGAGCTGCCTTCCGCCAGGCTCGATAGAACCGCATTCTGAGGACGGGCTCGCCGTGGGCACCGGCGAAGAGCAGGGCGTCGGGCCCGGTTCCGACGTAGGTGTCGAGATGTGTTTCCAGTTCAGGCAGGACGTGCGGCGGGACGGCCACCGTGCGGCGACCGGCCTCGGTCTTCGGAGGTCCGAACCAGACGGTCCCGTCTCGCAGCTCCTGCGCTTGCTCGGCGACCGTGAGGCGGCCATGGAGCAGATCGATGTGACGCCGCCGGAGCGCCAGGAGTTCGCCGAGGCGAAGGCCGCAGAACGTCCCGGTCAGGACGAGCGCCCGGAACTCCGGCGCGATGGCGCCGGCCAAGGCGTAGACCTGCGGAACGGTGAGAGTCGGACGTTCGGCCGGGCGCTCAGTGCCCGCCCCCTTGATGGTGCACGGATTCTTGGCGATCGCCTCGTCCTGGACGGCGGTGTTCAGGATGGCCCGCAGCAGCCGGTAGCACTTCTCCGTCGTCGAGATGCCCGGCTTGGGAGCGGCCAACATCTGGGCCCGCCAGACCCTCACGACCTGAGTCGTGACCATCCCGATCTCGAGCTCTCCGAGCGCCGGGAAGATGTGGAGCCGCAGGAGGCCCTCGTACAGCTCCTTGGTCCGTGGCCGCAGGTCGGGACGTCGGGAGAGCCACTGCCGCCCGTACTGCCCCAGGGTGACCTTCCCCCGTCGCGGGTCGACCCACGCGCCCCGGGCCGGTCGGCCAACTCAGTCGCCCGGAACCGCTCCGCCTCTCGCTTCGTCGGAAACGTTCGCTTGTACAACCGGCCCTGTGGATCCCGCAGCCGCACGTCGTACACCGTCTTGCCGCTCTTGAGCGTCCTCGCTTCGATACTCATCCGCCCGCCGCCTTGGCTTCTCCAGCATCCGTCGACGACCGCCGCGGGAGACTCCGGATGAACGCCTCCAGGCTGGAGACGGTGACCCGTGCGGCGCGTCCGATGTGCACGACCTCCAACTTGCCGGCGCCGATGAGCTCGTAGATCGTGCTCCTGCCAAGAGACAGGGCGCGGCTCACCTCCTCGATCGACAGCAGAAGCACCAGCCCGCTGCTTCCGTCATTGGCCTGATGGGCGGTATGGCCTCGTGCCGGGGCCTCCGCCCCTGCCGGGCCGGGGTGCTTTCGCTGAGACCGACGGCGGGCCGGTGGTGTCGAACCGTCCTCGGTCCAGAGTCGGAGAACGTCCGGTGTGGCGTCGCGGTGGTCCGTGTTTCACCTCCGTGGTCGAATGCTGGCGTGTGGCAGGGACCGTGATGATACCGCAGGATTTCGGCGAGCTACACCCCTGTAATTTGACGCTGCAGCGTCAAAAGGCGGTTGGGATGGCCTGGAGAGCACTAGCGAGTACTACAGGGCACTCAAGGGCACTCAACGGACGTCTGCTCGGGCCCAGAAATTTTTTCGAGCGGGTACCGGGAGCCTTCGGTTTCGGGCCTGACCGGCGGCTTCGAACTCGGGCCGGCCCGCCACCCTGGGCCTCCCGTTCCTACAGGCACCCCGCTCCCCGGAGGTGCCGGACGTCCCCGGACAGTCCTGGACGCTGATGAACCTCCACGGTTAAATACCTGACTACCAATCCCTTCTAAAGAACCATTACCCACCAACTAACCGAACCGCTAAAGACCTGCGAACGCCACTTGCCATAAAACCAATTCACC
>JBOGFO010000188.1:0-5352 GCA_050743445.1 Acidimicrobiia bacterium | reverse complement strand
TCACCCGGGCGATGACCCGGGGAACGGCGAACTCCTGCTTGGCCAGGAGCGAGATCACCAGGTTGTCCTCGTCGTCGCCGGTGGCCGCCACCACCACCTCGACCTTGTCGATCTCCGCCTCCCGCAGCGACGAGACCTCGCAGGCATCGGCGATGCGCCACTCCAGGCTGCCGCCCCCGGGCCGCGATCCGGAGAGGGCCGGCTGGCTGCGGGCCACCACCGCCGGGTCCTGCTCGATGAGGAGCACGTTGTGGCCGGTGTCGGCCAGGTCGTTGGCGATGAACTGGCCGACGTTGCCGGCCCCGGCGATGGCGACCTTCACGTCGTCAGTGGTCCTTCTGCTCGAGACGCTCCCGGAGGGCGTCGAGGGCGTCGGTGGCGGCCATGAAGGTGAGCACGTCGCCCTCCTGGCCGATCAGGTCGCCGGTGGCGATGCGGGCCGCCCCGAGGCGGGTCACGGCCGTCATCCAGAACCGCCCCGGCTCGTTCAGCCCGGCGAACTTCTTTCCCGCCCAGGCGGTGGGCAGCTCCCGCTCCACCACGCACACCTTGCCCGACGGGTCGATCCAGTCGCGGCGCTCGTCCTCGCCGGGCAGGAGGCGGCGCAGCACCTGGTCCGTGGCCCAGCTCACCGTGGCGACGGTGGGGATGCCGAGGCGCTGGTAGATGACCGCCCGGCGGGGGTCGTAGATGCGGGCCACCACCCGTTCGATCCCGAAGTTCTCCCGGGCGATGCGGGCCGTGAGGATGTTGGAGTTGTCGCCGTTGGTCACCGCCGCCAGCGCCCCCGCCTCCTCGATGCCCGCCTCGATGAGGTCGTCGCGGTCGAACCCGAAGCCGAGGACCGTCCGGCCGCCGAACCCGGGAGGGAGGCGCCGGAACGCACTCTCGTTCTTGTCCACCACGGCGACGGTGTGGCCGTCCTTCTCCAGCGTGCCGGCCAGCTCGCTGCCCACCCGCCCGCATCCGACCACCACGACGTGCACGGGGCCTCCATCGGTCCAAAGAGTCAAGATGCTAACGCGACCCTTCCAGGTGGCATGCTGACGCGCTCATGTATTCGGTGCTCAAGCGGATCTTCGTGGGCCGGCCTCTGCCGAGCGCCGACCAGGAACACCAGCGCCTGATCAAGACGATTGCGCTGGCCGTCTTCTCCTCGGACGCCATCTCCTCCACCGCCTACGCCACCGAGGAGATCCTCCACGTCCTCGTCCTGTACGCGGCCATGGGCGCCCTGGGCTATCTCTCGCCGATCTCGATCGTGGTCATCGTCCTGCTGACCATCGTCGCCATCAGCTACCGGCAGACGATCTTCGCCTACCCCGGCGGCGGCGGGTCCTACGTCGTCTCCCGGGAGAACCTGGGCACGTGGCCCTCCCTGGTGGCGGCCGCCTCCCGGCTCACCGACTACGTGCTCACGGTGGCGGTGTCGGTCTCGGCCGGCGTGGCCGCCATCGTGTCGGCCGCCGACAGCCTGCGGGACCACCGCGTGGGGCTGGGCCTGGTCCTGATCGGGCTCATCACCGTGGCCAACCTGCGGGGCATCAAGGAATCGGGCCGGGTCTTCGCCGTCCCCACCTACGTGTACATCGTCGTCCTCGGCGGGCTGATCATCTGGGGCCTGGTGGACTTCTACTTCGGGAACCTCGGCGCCCTGCCCGTCAACGAGGAGGCGCTGGCCGAGTTCACCGGCGGTGCGGCGGTGTCGGGCGTCACGCTCTTCGCCCTGATGCGGGCATTCTCCTCGGGAGCGGTGGCCCTCACCGGTGTCGAGGCCATCAGCAACGCCGTGCCCGCCTTCCGGCGCCCGGAGGCGAAGAACGCCGCCACCACGCTGCTGCTCATGGTCGGGATCCTGGGGGTCTACTTCGTGGGCATCTCCGTCCTGGCCCAGAACCTCCGGCCCACCCTGAGCGAGGAGGAGACGATCCTGTCCATCCTCGGCCGGGCCGTGTTCGGCGACGGCGTGCTCTACATCACCCTGCAGGCGGCCACCGCCACCATCCTCATCCTGGCCGCCAACACCGCCTACAACGCGTTCCCGGCGGTGTGCTCGATCATCGCCAAGGACGGCTTCCTGCCCCGCCAGCTATTCAACCGGGGCGACCGTCTCGTCTTCTCGAACGGCATCCTGGCCCTGTCGGTGGCGGCCGGCCTCCTCCTCGCCGCCTTCGGGGGCGTGACGACCGCCCTCATCCCGCTCTACGCCGTCGGGGTGTTCACCAGCTTCACGCTCTCCCAGCTGGGCATGGTCCAGCACCACCGCCGGGAGCGGCATCCGGGGTGGCAGCGGGGGGCGGTCATCAACTCCGTGGGGGCGACGGCCACCGGCGTCGTCCTCGTGGTGGTCGTCGTGTCCAAGTTCACCATCGGGGCGTGGGTCCCGGTAGTGGTCATCCCCTTCATCATCGCCGTCTTCCTGGGTGTGAAGCGCCACTACACCCAGGTCCGGGAGGCCCTGGCCATCCCCCCGGGCTGGAGGCCCCCGCGCCAGAACCACACGGTCGTCCTCCTGGTCGGCGGGGTGCACCGGGGCGTGCTCGAGGCCCTCGCCTACGCCCGGTCCCTGGCCCCCAACCACCTGGTGGCCGTCACCGTGGTCTCCGACGAGGAGGAGCAGGCCCGGATCGAGGCCCAGTGGGCCCAGCACAACCTCGACGTCCCCCTCGACATCGTCTACTCCCCCTACCGGGAGCTGTCCCGCCCCCTCCTGCGCTTCATCGACGAGATCGACTCCCGGTGGGACAACGATGTCGTCACCGTGCTCATCCCCGAGTTCGTCGTCCGCCGCTGGTGGGAGCAGCTGCTCCACAACCAGACGGCGCTGTTCCTCAAGGGCCGCCTCCTTTTCCGGGAGGGCGTGGTGGTGACCTCGCTGCCCTACCACCTCAAGACGGGCCGTCAGGCGCAGGCTGCCCGGGCCGGAACGACATCGCACCGGGACGGCTGAGAGCCCGTCGTGTGGTCCGCGTTCAAGCGCCTGCTGGTCGGCCGGCCCCTGCCCAGCGCCGACGACGAGAGCCGCCGCCTCATCAAGCTGATCGGCCTGGCGGTCTTCTCCTCCGACGCCATCTCGTCGACGGCCTACGCCACCGAGGAGATCCTCCACGTGCTCGTGCCCCGGGCGGGCATGAGCGCCCTCGACTACCTCATCCCGATCTCGATGGTGGTGGTCGTGCTGCTGGCCATCGTGGCCCTCAGCTACCGCCAGACGATCTTCGCCTACCCGGGCGGGGGCGGGTCCTACGTGGTCTCCCGGGAGAACCTGGGGGCGACACCGTCCCTGGTCTCCGCCGGCTCCATGCTCACCGACTACATGCTCACGGTGGCGGTGTCCGTCTCCGCCGGTGTGGCCGCCATCGTCTCGGCCGTCCCGGAACTCCGGGAGCACCGGGTCGGGCTCGGGCTGGTGCTCATCGGGATCATCACCCTGGCCAACCTGCGGGGGCTGAAGGAGGCGGGTACCGCCTTCGCCGCCCCCACCTACCTCTACATCCTCTCCCTCGGGTCCCTGATCGTCTGGGGCCTCTACCGGTCGTATTCCGGCTCCCTGGCCGCCCTGACGGTGCACCAGGAGGACCTGGCCGAGTTCACCCCGGCCTCCGGGGTCCTGGCCGGGGTCACGATCTTCGCCCTCATGCGCGCCTTCTCCTCGGGTGCGGTGGCCCTCACCGGGGTGGAGGCGATCAGCATCGCCGTCCCCGCCTTCCGCCGGCCCGCCTCCCGCAACGCGGCCAACACGCTGGTGGCCATGGTGGCGATCCTGGGCGCCTTCTTCTTCGGCATCTCCCTGCTGGCCCAGCGGCTGCGGCCCACGCTGTCGGACCACGAGACGATCCTGTCCACCCTGGGCGACGCCGTGTTCGGCCGGGGCAGCTTCGGCTACGTCATGCTCCAGGCGTCGACGGCCGCCATCCTCATCCTGGCGGCCAACACCGCCTACACCGCCTTCCCCACGATGTGCTCCATCATCGCCCGGGACGGCTACCTCCCCCGCCAGCTGTTCAACCGGGGGGACCGCCTCGTCTTCTCCAACGGGATCCTCGTCCTGGCCCTGGCCGCCTCGGCGCTGCTGGTGGCCTTCGGGGGGGTCACCACCGCCCTGATCCCCCTCTACGCCGTGGGGGTGTTCACCAGCTTCACGCTCTCCCAGACCGGCATGGTCCGCTACCACCTGCGGGAGCGGAACCCCGGCTGGCAGGCCCGGGCGGCGGCCAACGGTGCCGGGGCCCTCACCACCGGCGTCGTCCTGGCCGTGGTCCTCATCTCCAAGTTCACCATCGGGGCCTGGATCCCGGTGGTGGTCATCCCCGCCCTCATCCTCCTGTTCCGGGGGGTCCACAAGCACTACGCCCGGGTCCGGGAGCGCCTGGCCGTGCCCGCCGACTGGCGGCCGCCCCGCATGAACCACACCGTTGTGGTGCTGGTCGGCGGTGTCCACCGGGGGGTGCTCGAGGCCCTGGCCTACGCCCGCTCCCTGGCCCCCAACCATCTCGTGCCGGTCACCGTGGTCTCCGACGAGGACGAGCAGGAGGCCATCGAGAAGGCGTGGGCGAAGTTCAACCTCAACGAGGCGCTCGACATCGTCTACTCGCCGTACCGGGAGCTGTCCCGCCCCATCCTGCGCTTCCTCGACGACATCGATGCCCGCTGGGACAACGACGTCATCACCGTGCTCATCCCCGAGGTGGTGGTCCGCCG
The DNA here is from genome assembly GCA_050743445.1 of Acidimicrobiia bacterium. Taxonomy (GTDB): domain Bacteria; phylum Actinomycetota; class Acidimicrobiia; order IMCC26256; family BP-133; genus CAWBJP01. The sequence goes on along the minus strand of JBOGFO010000188.1, from coordinate 651 downwards.
GTGGTGGGAGCAGCTGCTCCACAACCAGACGGCCCTGTTCCTCAAGGGCCGGCTCCTGTTCCGCAAGGGGGTGGTGGTGACCTCCATGCCCTACCACCTGGACTGACCCCTTCAGGATTCCGGAGGCCGGCGTTCAATCGGCGTAGCATTGCGCCCCGATTCGCTCTCCACCGGCGGCGCGCGCTCGGACCCCCAGAAAGGACGTGGTACCAGCATGAACTCGTTGCTCCTGGCTTCCGAAGGGGGGTACCAGGACTTCAGCCTGGGGGGCGGCGAGTACGCCGTGTTGGCCCTGTCCGGTGCGGCGGCGCTCCTCGCCATCGCCGTGGGCTTCATCCTCGTGAAGGGAACCCTGGCCGAGGACCAGGGCACTCCCAAGATGATCGAGATCGCCACCGCCATCCAGGAAGGCGCCCTGGCCTACCTGAAGCGCCAGTTCCGCACGATCGGCATCATCCTGGTGCCCCTCACCGTGGTCGTCTTCCTCACCTCGACGGAGGTGGTGAAGCCCGAGAGCCTCGGCGGAGGTGTGGCGCTGTCCCTCTTCGAGTCGGGACTGTTCCGGACGCTGGCCTTCGTGGCCGGTTGTTTCATGTCCGGCCTGACCGGCTTCATCGGCATGACCCTGGCCACCCGGGGCAACGTCCGGAC
>JBOGFO010000187.1:0-3499 GCA_050743445.1 Acidimicrobiia bacterium | reverse complement strand
GTCCCACAACGTGAACAGCACGGCCAGGGCGGCCAGCGCCAGGCCGGCGACGCGCAGGCGCGCGTTCCGCGCCGGCACGGACGAGAGCAGGAACACGAGGGCCGCTCCGGCGATGGCGCCAGTGATCGAGAAGAGGCCGGGAAGGTGCAGCAGGTCCTCGGCCCGCCAGTAGGTCATCTGGATGGAGGCGAGGGCGATGGCGGCCACGAACAGGCCGCGGCGCAGGCTGGCGGCGACGAAGACGGCGATCAGATAGAGGGGTTTGAGCGCGGTGGCCGCCCACCGGCCGGCGACGGCGGAGACGGACTCCCCGTCCGGCCGGAGGGTCCCGAACGCCACCAGGGCGGCGCGCAGGAACATGCGCACCCGCCGCTTGTCCCCCAGGTCGGCGAGTCCCTGGAGGCCGACGTCGTAGTCGGCCAGGGCGGACTTGGTCTCCTCGAAGCCCGCCGGTTTCGCCGGCGGCGGCCGGACCTCCCGGGGGTCGTGTCCGGCGCCGTTCACGGTGGGCACCTCGGCGGCGAGGATCTCCCAGTGGAGGCGCTCGACGACACAGTCCCGCACCTCGGTCACGGCGGCGACCCATTCTTCCCACTGCTCCGGGTCATCCCCCGGCCCCTGCTCGAGCCGCCGGCGGGCCGGTTTCGGCAATCCTTCGAAGGCCCACCCATTCGGGGTGGCGGCCAGGGCGTCCTCGAGGCGGTCGAGGAGCCGGGTGGTCTCGCCGTCGTGCTGGCGGGCCAGACGGTCGGGGTCGAGCAGGTTGTCGACCACGGTCGAGGCGGCGTCGAGCCGGCCCCACATCCAGTCGTTGGCCCGCCACTTGGCGGACAGGAAAGCGGAGAAGTTGGCCAGCTCGTCGCCGCAGAGCTTGTCGGCGGGTCGCAGCGGGGCGCTCCGGCCCGGCGCTCCGGGCTGGCGGAGCCGCTGCTCCTTGAGGGTGGAGAACCGCCAGTGGAGCGGAGTCGGGGCCCGTCCGGTGAGCTGGGCGAAGCGGATCTCGCTGTCGGGGGCCGGGCCGAGGAGGGCGAGGGGGGCGGACAGGGTCACGAGGCCGGCCAGCCCGGCGCGGAGCTGATCGGGACCGGCCAGCGTCTCGAGATGCCGGAAGATCTCCCATCCGGCCTGCCCCGGGTCCTGCCCCGCCGCCCGGGCCCCGATCTTCTGCAAGCGGGCGGCGACGCGGCAGGCGGCCCACCAGATGGCTTCACCGAGATCGTGGTCCCCGTGCTCGCCGAGGGTGAAGTCGAGGTCGGCGAGGAGATCCTCGAGCGCATCGGACCAGATGAGGGCGGCGGGGATGCGGCGGGCGAAGGCATCGGGGACCCGGCGCAGCATCTCGTTGCAGGTCTGGGCGGCCCACCCGTCCACCGTCATGGTCGCGGCGTCGTAGTGGGGGGCGGCGGCCAGCCACTGCTGGCGCTGCGCCTGCTCGAGGGCGCCGGCCAGGGCCCGCAGGCGGTAGGCGTGCGCCTTGACACCCCCGATGTCGGTGGGGTCGTCCACCCGGTGCTCGATGCTCCGGGCCCAGCTGATGAGCAGGCGGGTCAGTTCCGCCATCCACGCCGGGCTGCGCCACATCGTGGCCGGGCCGGTGCCGTCCACCGGGCGCGGCGTCAGGACCGCCTGGAGCGCCGGCGCCAGGGCCAGCTCGTCCTCATCCGTCCACCGGGCCAGCGGGGCCTCCTCGAGGTGGGCGCGCACGGCATCGCCGGCGGCGGGTCGGCGGAGGGCCCGGATGACAGCGCTGACGTCGAGGTTCAGCCAGATCTCGGCCAGTTCGGCCGTCCGGTCATCGACCGCCTCGGCGATCTCGGCGACGAGCTCCTCGCCGTCCGTCCGGATCCCGGCGAAGGCGGCGGCCATCGTCAGGCGCCGCCGGCGTGCCGCCTCGTTCACCGTCTCGAGCTCCCGCACGTCGGTCAGCAGGGACTCGACGCCGAAGCGGGTGGTCAGGGTCCGGACCACCGTGGCCACCGCACCGGGGGAGTTGAGCCCCTCCTCGGCATCGCCGCCGGACCCGGCCGCCTCGGGCTCGGGCGGGCTCGGGTTGAGGTACAGAAGCCAGCGCTCGGTAGGACCGCCCGCAGGGGAGTCGACGATGGCCCGGAGGGCGGCCGCCACCGGGATGTTGTCGAGGGTCCCGCCGTCGATGACGGCCACGTCGCCGACCGGGCGTCCTCCCGGGAGCTCGAAGGTGTTGCCGAAGTCCGGGGCCTGTCCCGTCCCGACCGAGATGCGGGCCGGTTCGAAGGCGACGGGGAACGACGAGGTCGACCGGGCGGCCATGGCCAGGGCTTCGGCCAGGGGGCGGATCGAGTCCTCGACGTCGAAGTCGTCCCGGCCCGGCGCCCGGCGGAAGCGGAAGAGCGCCTCGGCCCCGGTCTCCCGCACCCGGTTGTGCCGGTTCAGGAGCAGCTCGATGTCGCGGGGCTGGAACAGCGTGGCCGACAGAAGCAGGTCGACCTGCCCGACCGGTTGGCGGCGCTGGTCGGCGACCGCCTTGCGGCCAGTGGCGATGAACGACTCCAGCCTTCGGGCCATCTCGGGGAAGAAGTACCCGTCGCCGTCGAGGAGGGAAGGCGGGCGCAGGGCGTCGCGCTCCTGAGCGCCCGGGCTCTCGGCGGCCCGGCCGGCGCTGGTCGTGGCCCGGGAGCTGGCCTCGATGTCGCCGAGCGCCATCCACAGGGGACGCATCTCGGCCACGTCGAAGCCATGGCACTGGGCGGCGGCGTAGACGGCGGCGTTGAGCCCTCCGGCGCTGGCTCCGGCGAGCACGTCGATGGTGACGGTCGAGTACCGGCCGAGGCCGAGGAGGGCGCGGTAGACGGGATGCACGGCCTCGCCCGTCCCCGAGCGCCGGAGGCGCTCGATCTCGGCCACCGCCCCGCCGATCCACACGGCCAGGCTGACCCCGCCGCGCATGGCCAGGGCCAGGCGCAACTCCTGGCTGACACCGGGCCGCGGCCCGGGCGTGGCCGGCCCAGGTGCCGTCTGCGTGACCGACGCCAGGTCCACCGTCTCGACCTCCCCCTCTCCCCTCCATGAAAGTACCGGGTCCGGCCCCGCGTCCACCTCCGTACCCGTACGGATACCGGAACTAGGGTGGCGGATCCGCATTGCCGACGGGGGCGTCTTCGAGCCCCCGGAAAAGGGAGGCACCCGTGGCTGAGAGCGTTTACAAGGTCATCGAACTGGTCGGCACCAGCACCGAGTCGTGGGATAAGGCCGCCATGGCCGCCGTCGCCCGGGCGAGCCAGAGCCTGCGGGATCTCCGCATCGCCGAGGTGAGCCAGCTCGACCTGCAGATCGACAACGGGGCGGTGGTCGCCTACCGGGCGAAGGTGAAGGTCTCGTTCAAGTTCGAGGGCGGGGAGTGAGGCTCGGCCTCGGCATCGGCTACTGGTCGTCGGGTCCGCCCCCGGGGACTGCGGAGGCCGTCGCCGAGGCGGAGCGCCTGGGCTTCGACTCGTTGTGGACGGCCGAGGCCTACGGGTCC
>JBOGFO010000186.1:0-8312 GCA_050743445.1 Acidimicrobiia bacterium | reverse complement strand
TCGCCTTCCAGTACTGGGCCAACCTCGGTGTCGCGGGGCGCACCGGGTACCTGGCCCTGGGCCACGCCTACCACGGCGACACCGTGGGGTCGCTGTCGGTGGGGGCCGGAGGCTTCGGCACCGACCTCTTCGACCCGCTGCGCTTCCCGGTCCTGCGGGCGCCCGACGTGGCCACCGCCGCCGGCCTGGTGACGGCCGAGGCCGGCCGGCTCGCCGCCGTGGTGGTGGAGCCGCTCGTCCAGGGGGCGGCTGGGATGCAGCTCCACTCCCCCGCCGACCTCGCCCGCCTCGCCGACGCCACCCGGGCCGCCGGAGTGCTGCTGATCGCCGACGAGATCGCCACCGGCTTCGGGCGGACGGGCACCCTGTTCGCCTGCGACCAGGCCGGCGTGCGGCCCGACATCGTGTGCCTGGGCAAGGGGCTCACCGGCGGGTACCTGCCCATGTCCGTGACGGTGGCGTCGGGCGCGGTCCACGCCGCTTTCCTCGGCCCCGACCTGTCGGCCCGGACGCTCTACCACGGCCACTCCTACGGCGGGAACGCCCTGGCCGCGGCCGTGGCCCTGCGCCACCTCGCCCTCATCGAGGAGTGGGACGTCCTGGCCAATGTCGCCGCCCGCGGCGCCCAGCTCGGCGACCTCCTCGACCGCCACCTCGCCGGCCTGCCGGCCGTGAAGGAGATCCGGCGCCTGGGCCTCATGGCCGGCGTGGAGCTGGCCCCGCCCGGCCCTGATCTACGTTGGGGCCGGCGGGTGTGCGCCGCCGCCGTCCGCCGTGGGGTGCTCCTGCGACCCCTGGGCGACGTGGTGGTCCTGATGCCCATGTTGACCAGCACCGCCGAGGAGATCGACCGGATCGTCGCCGTCCTGGCCGACTCCATCGCCAAGGTCACCACCGGCCCCTGACCCGATTCGGGCACCGATTTTCTCAACTGTTGAGAAGATCCGTGCCCGAAGTCGATTGGCGGCGAAACGGTGGCGCCAGTGCGGGACCCGGGAACTTTCGTCCCCTTCATTGCGACTTGTTCCGTCAGCAGCGTGTGACGTTGACGCGCGCGGGCGACAGGGGAGCGCAATGCGCAGAAGGGCATTGCTCGTGCTGGTGGCAGTCGCAGTCGCGGGCGCAGCCTGCGGCGACTCCGGCGGCGACGAGGCCCAGGGAAACGAGCCCACGCAGACGGCGGAAGGCCAGGTGGCGGCCCCGGCCGAGCTGGCCGGACTCCAGCTGGGCGAGCCGAACGTGGTCGTCCCCGCCGGGGTCCTCAACCCGACCGCGGCCATGGACCCGCGCTCCGGCGCCGTGTATCTCGCCTGGGCTCGCGAGGTCCCCGGCCCCACCCCCAACGAACCCGTCCTCCAGGCCGTGGTGGCCCGCTCCACCGACGAGGGGAAGACCTTCTCCGAGCCGGTGGTGGTGAACACTGCCGACGAGCGGGTGGATACGAGCGTCGTCTCCCCCACCCACGTGGCCGTCGGCCCCGAGGGCAACGTGTACGTCCTCTACCAGCACAACGAGGACTCCGAGTACGACGAGTACGGGCTGTCCTACCTCCGCCTGGTGCGCTCCGAGGACGGCGGGGCCAGCTTCTCGGCCCCGGTGGCCATCGCCGGCCCCGACGTCGAAGGCGTGACGACCACGATGTCGATGGCCTCGCTCTTCGTCGCCCCCGACGGGGACCTCTTCATCTCCTTCATCGACGACCGGGAGGAGCTGGCGGCCAAGATCGCCGGCGCCGCCCCCGAACCCTCCGCCCACGATTCCGGGGGCACCCCGAACCCCGGGGACCACGACGCCGTCAGGCCCGCCGTCCACCTGCGCATGGTGCGCTCCGGCGACGACGGGCGGACGTGGGGAGCAAGCGTGCTCGTGGCGAAGCCGATGTGCGCCTGCTGCGGCACCCGGATGGCCCAGGGTGAGGACGGGCCGCTGTTCGCCACCACCCGCTCCGCCTTCCTCGAGCTGAAGGACTCCTACGACGCCGTTCGCGACCCCATCCTGTCGGTCTCCACCGACGACGGGTCGACCTGGTCGGCGCCCTCCAAGATCCACGACGACAAGTTCAAGATCAGCGCCTGTCCCGACGTGACCGCCGGGCTGATGGTCGACTCCACCGGCCGCCTCCACGCCGCCTGGTACACGGGGACCGAGTCCCACCCGGGTGTCTTCTACGCCGTCTCCGACGACGACGGGAAGACCTTCAGCAAGCCGGCCACCCTCCTCTCCGGCGACTGGGTGCCCTACGGTGACGTGAAGATGGCACTGGATACCGACGACCACGCCTGGATCGCATTCGAGGACCGCCGCACCGACGAGGACCAGATCCGCCTGGTGCGCATGGACCCCGAGGGCCGGGCCTCCTTCTCCAAGACCTGGGCGGGCACCGCCCCCGACATCACCGCCGGGGACGGCTTCGCGATGGTGACCTGGGGCACCCAGGGCGACCACGATGCCGCCGGGGCTCTCGGCCTCCTCGTGGCGAGGCCAGGAAAGTGAGGCTCGTCCGGGGCGGAGCCGCCCTCCTCCTGACCGTCGCCGCCACCCTGGCCGGCGCCGGCGCCGCCGGGGCCGCCGACGCTCAGCCCGCACCCGACTACCAGGCCCGCCGGCTGGGGACGGAAGAGCAGGTCCGCGTGTCCGACTTCGAGGGCAAGGACGTGCTCCTCCTCAACACCTGGGCCACGTGGTGCAAGCCCTGCAAGGAGGAGATGCCGGACTTCGAGGCCCTCCACCAGCGCTACGGCTCCGAGGGCCTGCGGGTGGTGGGAGTCAACATCGACGAGGGGCGGGGCGACGCCCGGGTCACCCGGTTCGTCGAGGGCATCGGGGTCACCTTCGAGCAGTGGCGCGACCCGAGGAACCGCTTCGCCGACGACTTCCGGGTGCTGGGGCCGCCCGAGACCTTCCTGATCGACCGGGAGGGGCGCATCACCCGCCACTGGCGGGGGCAGATGGACCCCAACGAGCCCGAGAACCTCAGCTCGATCCAGGCCGCCCTGGCCGGCGAGGCCGAAGCTGCCGGCGCCGCGGGCCCGGTGGCCACCGCCGGGCTGCTGATCGCCTTCGGCGCCGGGCTCATCAGCGTCCTGTCACCCTGCGTCCTGCCGCTGGTGCCGAGCTATGCCTCCGTGGTGGCCGGCGTCAGCCTGGGCCGGGCCCGGAGCCGGGACAAGGTTCCCGCCGCCACCGGAGCGAATCTGGCCGCCACCGGGGCCGGAGTGGCGACGGCCCCGGTGGGAGGCCTGCCCGGCGACCCGGCTCCCGGAGGTCTGCCCGGGGACGCTCCCGGAGGTCTGGCCGGGGACGCTCCCGGAGGTCTGCCCGGGGACGCGACGACCTCCGCCACCGACCGGGGGGCCGCCTTGCGCGCCGGGCTCGCCTTCGTGGCCGGGTTCACCTCCGTGTTCATGACGCTCGGCATCCTGGTCAACCGGGCCGGTGCCGCCCTGGCCGACAACCGGGAGTGGCTGACCCGGGCCGGCGGTGTCGTACTCGTCGTGCTCGGCCTGCACCTGGTCGGCATCCTGCGCATCAAGGCGGCCGACCGGGACGTCCGCCTCCTGGACATGACCGGAGGCCGGGCCGGCTACCTCGGTGCCTTCCTGGTCGGGGTGGCCTTCGCCGCCGGGTGGAGCCCGTGTGTCGGGCCCGTGCTGGCCGGCATCCTGACCATGGCCGCCGCCGGAGGCTCGACCCTGCACGCCGCCGTCCTGCTGGCTGCCTATTCAGCCGGGCTGGCCATCCCCTTCCTGGCCGCCGCCCTGGCCCTGGACCGGTTCCTGGCCTGGTCGGCGAACCTGCGCCACTCGTGGCTGCCCGTCGCCGAGCGAGTCAGCGGCGTGCTGGTGCTCGCCATCGGCATCCTGCTCCTCACCGGCGTCTTCTCCAGCCTGGCGTCCTGGCTGGCCTGAGTCTGGTCTGAGGCCGATCGGAGGCCGGTCGGAAGCCTCAGCCGGTGGGGTCGTCGAAGAACCCTCGCCGGCCGGTAGTCGTGGTCGTCGATTCCTCGGGGCCACCGGGGTACGAGCCGCCGGGCGACGAGGTGCCGGTGGTCGGGGCGCTGGGACCGGTTGAGGTCGTGGTCGAGCCGCCTGTCCCCGAGGGCGCAGTAGACGTGCTGGAGCCGCTGGAGCCGGCCGACGTCGTCGACGTGGTCGCCTCGGCGGTGGCCGCCGCCGGCTGCGGGGCCGCCTCGCCGCCGATCACGGCATCGGCCCGCAGATCCTCGAACAGGCGGGCGGCGGCGGTGGTCAGGTAGACCACCGACTGGCCCCGGGTCATGCCCACCCGGCCGGGAGCGACAACGTTACGCAGCCGGGCCGGGTCGAGGCGCCGGGCCAGGGCGCCGAGGGCGGGCAGCTGGTCCCGGGGCACGTCGAGCTTGACGTAGTTGAGGAGGACGCCGAGCCAGCGGGCCACGCCGGCGTCATCGGCCACCTCCGCCCGCATCTTGGTCAGCCCGGCCAGGATCAGCAGACCCTGGTTCTCCGAACGTGAGAAGTCACCGTTGGCGACGTCGTTGCGGTTCCGGGAGAAGGCCAGCGCCTCGTACCCGTTCATCTTGTGCCAGCCCCGCTCGAAGCGCGCCCCCGACGCCTTGTCGTTCATCCGCCGCTCGACCAGGACGTCCACGCCCCCGAGGTCGTCGACCATCTTCGTCAGCCCGGTGAAGCCGGTGATCAGGTAGTAGTGGATGGGCAGGCCGGTCACGCGGCGCACGGTGGCCGCCAGCAGGTCCGGACCGCCCAGAGCCAGGGCGTTGTTGATCTTGTCCCGGCCGCGACCAGGGATCTCGACCCAGGCGTCGCGGGGCAGGCCCAGGACGGTGCCCTCCCCGGTGGCCGGGTTCACGGCCAGCACGTGGATGGAGTCGGCCCGGGTCTTGAGCATGTCCTCGCGGGGCCGGGCATCGGACCCGGCCACCAGGATGAAGACCAGGCCGTCGGGCACGGGTTGGTTGCTGGTGAAGGGGATGGCGGCGGGCGCCGGAACGCCGTCGGGCGGAGCCGTGCCGCTCCCGCCCCGGGGTTCGGCCCGGACCCGGATGTCTCCGTCGCCTTCCACGAACAGGTCGGCGGGCGGGGGCGGGACGGTGATCGGGCTCAGCGTCGACGGGGTCAGGATCCTGGGCCCGGCGGTGGAGGTGCTCGTCCCGTCGGGCACACCCAGGACCGCCGCCGGAGCCGGCCGGGACGACGAGCATCCCGCCGCCAGCGAAGCCATCAGGGCGGCCACCATCACGCACAGGTTTCGCCCCCCCGTCCCCATGCTGTTCACGGTAGGCGCGTTCGGGCCTCCGGTCCCGTCATTCCAGATCCTGGCGGTCCTCACCCTGTCGACGACGGCCTTGGCATTCCAGATCCTGGAACGTTCGTTCTGCGTGTCGGAGCCGGGTACCGTGCCTGACCTATGGACGAGCCGGCGGGCGTGTGGAGTTCCGGCGCGGCTGAAAACCCGGATTCGGAGCTGGCCGGCCTCACCCAGGCCGTCAGCACCACCCAGGAGAGCCGGGAGACGATTCTCCAGCGGCTGGTGGAGACGGCCTGTGCCGTCCTGGAGGGCTGCTCCTGCGCCAGCGTCACCCTGGTGGACCGCAACCGGGCCGCCACCGCCTGCGCCACCTCGGAGCGCGCCGCGGCCGTGTCCCAGGCGCAGTACGACACCGGCGCCGGGCCCAGCCTGCGGGCGGTGCGGAACCGCAAACCGGTCTTCGCCCCCCTCCACGACCCCCGCTGGCCGCTGATACGCGACGCCGCCATCCGCCACGAGCTGGTGGCGACGCTGTCGGTCCCCCTGCTCGTGGGGGAGATCGCCTTCGGCTCCCTCAACCTGTACGCCTCCACCCCGGAGGGGCTCCGGGCCGAGAGCGACGAAATGGCGGCGACGCTCCTGGCCGAGCAGGGCGCAGTGGCCTTCGCCGCCGCCCACGCCCTGGAGATCGAGCGGCGGACGGCCCTCACCCTGCAACGCAGCCTGCTGCCCGGCGAGCTGCCGGCCATCGCCGGCTACGACCTGGCAGCCAGCTACCACCCCGCGGGGGCCACGGCCGAGGTCGGCGGCGACTGGTACGACGCCTTCCTGGTGGGCGACGACGGCGCCCTGGCCGTGGTGGTGGGCGACGCCGCCGGTCACGGGCTCGAAGCCGCCGCCCTCATGGGCCAGATCCGCACCGGACTGCGGGCCTACGCCCTGGAGGGCCAGGATCCCGCCACCTGCCTGCAGCTGTTGTCCCACCTGGTCGAGAAGTCCGACGGAGACACCGACTTCCGGTTCGCCACCGCCTGCATGATCCTGGTCGACACCGCCACCGGGATGTGCCGGGTGGCGAACGCCGGCCATCCCCCGCCGGCGCTCCGGGAGCCGGACGGGACCGTGCGGTTCGTGGGCGGGATGGGCGGCGCACCCATCGGCGTCTCCGTCCCCGGGATGGTCGACGAGGATTTCGTGGCCCTCGAATCCGGCGCCGTCCTCGTGCTCTACACCGACGGCTTGGTCGAAGACCGCCGGCGCAGCCTCGACGCCGGCCTGGAGGAGCTGGCCACCACCCTGGCCGGCCCGGTCGTCGATGCCCCCGAGGTGTGCGACCGGATCATCGGCACCCTGCTCGCCGATCGCCTCCAGGAGGACGACGTCGCCCTCCTCGCCCTGCACCGCCCCTCCTGACGATAGGTTTCCCGGCATCGCCAGACAGACGCAGGTCGCCGTCATCGGAGCCGGGTCGTGGGGCACCACGGTCGCCTCGCTGTGTGCCCGCAACGGCCCCACGCTGGTGTGGGCCCGCCGCGCCGAGGTGGCCGAGGAGATCGAGTCCAAGCACACCAACTCCACCTATCTCGGCGACCGGCAGCTCCATCCGGGGCTGCGGGCCACCGACTCGCTGGAGGAAGCGGCCGCCGCCGCCGACGTGCTCGTCATGGCCGTCCCCTCCCACGGGTTCCGGGCCGTGCTGGAGGAGGCCGAGCCCCATGTGCGGCCCTGGCTCCCCATCGTCAGCCTGACCAAGGGCCTCGAGCAGGGCACCCATTTCCGCATGACCGAGATCATCGACGAGGTCATGCCCGGCCATCCCGCCGGGATCCTGGCCGGACCCAACCTGGCCCGGGAGATCCTCGACGGCCTGGCCGCGGCGGCGGTGATCGCCATGCCCGACCTGCACGTGGCCACCGCCCTCCAGGACGTCTTCCGCACCACCCTGTTCCGGGTCTACACCTCCAACGACGTGGTGGGGGCGGAGATCGCCGGGCCCCTCAAGAACGTCTTCGCCATCGCCGCCGGCATGGCCGCCGGCTTCGGCGTGGGCGAGAACACCCGGGCCCTGATCATGTCCCGCTCGCTGGCCGAGCTGACCCGGCTCGGGGTGGCCATGGGCGGCCAGACCGAGACTTTCGCCGGCCTGTCCGGGCTGGGGGACCTCCTCGCCACCTGCAACAGCCCGCTGTCCCGCAACCGCCACGTCGGCGTGGAGCTGGCCAAGGGCCACACCATCGACGAGATCATCGCCGACATGAACATGGTGGCCGAGGGCGTGAAGGCGTCCCGGGTGGTGATGGAGCTGGCCGCCCAGCACGGCGTGGAGATGCCCATCGCCCGCGAGGTGTTCAGCATCGTCCACGAGGGCCGCAGCCCGGAGGATTCCTTCCGGGGCCTGATGCGCACCCGGCCCACCACCGAGACGGCCGCCGGCTGAGGACGGCCCCATCAGCGCCGGGCCGGGTACCTCGAACTAGCCGGGCCAGTCGTCGAGGGTCTCCAGGAACCGGCGCCGGACGTCCTCGACGTGGTCGTCGATGCGCTCCCGGCGCCAGCCGGTGGCGTCGACGGGCGGAAGCACGGCCACGTCGATGGTGCCGGGGCGCACGAGCACCGAGTTGCGCCACATCAGCTCGCCGGCGTTGCGGATGACGACCGGGACCACCGGAACCCCGGCCTGCATGGCCATGTGGAAGGCGCCCTTCTTGATCGGGCCCAGGGTGGCGGTGGCCGAACGGGTGCCCTCGGGGGCGATGGCGATGGACACGCCGTCGCGCAGGCGGGCGATGACCTGGTCGAGGGCGGAGAGAGCCTGGGCGGTGTCGGAGCGGTCGACGTAGGCCACCCCGGCCAGGGCGCCGAAGACGGCGAAGCGGGGGTCGGTGGCCGCCTCCGCCTTGGCCACCCCGGTGACGTCGCGGCGCAGCAGGTTGCCGATGATGAGCACGTCGAGGGAGCTCTGGTGGTTGAACACGAAGAGGGCCGGGCGGTGCGACCACAGGTGCTCCTCGCCGGTCACGTCCAGCTTCACGCCGGCCAGGGCCAGGGTGAGGTCGGTGCCGGCC
>JBOGFO010000185.1:0-9071 GCA_050743445.1 Acidimicrobiia bacterium | reverse complement strand
GGCGTGACCAGCGGCCCGGGTTCGGCCACGAACGAAGCCCGGGGAGGAGCGGAGCCGGCCGGGCGCACGGCGCTCGGGGGCCGGGTGGCTCGGGGGACCTCCGGTGGGGCCAGAACCTCGAGCCGCTTTCGGAAATTCTCGACGGACCGGCCCTGACGGGCCTCGGCCCGGTTGCGCAGCACGGGTGGGATGAGGACGATCCCCCACAGCACGGCCAATACGAGGAGCACCACCGGCCCAGCCTCCCCTTCAAAACTTTGACGCCGCCCGGGCGGAACCTAACACCAAGCCGGGGGAGGGAGGCGGACCGAACCGCCGTTCAGGACCCTGAAATCAGAGTCCGTAGGTCAGTTCGTCACCCTCCGCCGCTTTGCGGCGGAACGCGCCCGACCGGCCACCGGTCTTCTCCCACAGCGCCAGCCGGCCGACGGTCATCTCCCGGTCGACCGACTTGCACATGTCGTAGACCGTGAGAGCGGCCACGGCACAGGCCGTGAGGGCCTCCATCTCGACCCCGGTGCGGTCGACGGTCTCCACCTGGGCTTCGATCTCGACGAAGTTGTCCTCGATGGTGAAGTTCACGTAGACGCTGCCCACCAGCAGCGGATGGCACAGCGGCAGGAGCATCGGCGTCTGCTTGGCCGCCTGGATCCCCGCCACCCGGGCCACCGCCAGCACGTCACCCTTCGTGATCGCCCCCGAGGCGATCATTCCGGTGGTCTCCGGCTTCATCGTCACCCGGCATCTGGCCACCGCGCGTCGATGTGTGGCCTCTTTGGGTGTGACATCGACCATCCGGGCGCGGCCGAGCGGGTCGAGGTGGGTGAACTCGAAGGGCGTCATGACGACAAGTGTACGGCGTGACCAACCCGCCCGCCGGGGCCTGGGGACATCCCGGTCCAATTACAATGAGTGGCCGGGGAGAAGAATGACCGCTGACCGACGACCTTCCATCAGGGACACCCGGGATCGGCCGCTGCGCGACCTGCGCATCTCGGTCACCGACCGCTGCAACTTCCGGTGCCCGTACTGCATGCCGGCCGAGGTCTACGGCGACCGCTACGAGTTCCTCCCCCGGTCCCAGATCCTCAGCTTCGAAGAGATCGAGCGCCTGGCCGGCCTGTTCGTCGCCCTGGGGGCGGTGAAGCTCCGCCTCACGGGTGGAGAACCGCTGGTCAGATCCCATCTTCCCCGCCTGGTGAAGTCCCTGGCCGCCATCAAGGGTGTGGAGGACCTCGCCCTCACCACCAACGGCGTGCTCCTGGGCAAGATGGCCGCCGATCTGGCCGATGCCGGGCTCACCCGGGTCACGGTCAGCCTCGACTCCCTCGACGACGACGTCTTCCGGCTCATGAGCGGGCGGGACAGCGTCGGGCCGGAGACCGTGGTGCAAGCCATCGACGCGGCCGCCGCCGTCGGTCTCACCCCAGTCAAGATCAACTGCGTGGTGCAGCGGGGCGTGAACGACCACACCGTGGTCGACCTCGCCCGGCGCTTCCAGGGCACGGGCCACATCCTGCGCTTCATCGAGTTCATGGACGTCGGGACCCTGAATGGCTGGGATCTCAGCCAGGTGGTCACGGCGTCCGAGATCGTCGAGCGCATCGACGCCGTCCTCCCCCTCGAGCCCGTCGAGGCCAACTACCGGGGTGAGGTGGCCAACCGCTACCGCTTCCGGGACGGCTCAGGGGAGATCGGGGTCATCTCCTCGGTGTCCCAGCCCTTCTGCGGTGACTGCACCCGGGCCCGGCTCACGACCGAAGGCCGCCTGGTGACCTGCCTGTTCGCCTCCGGCGGGCTCGATCTGCGGGGCCCCATGCGGGCCGGCGCCAGTGACGATGAGCTCACCGGCATGATCCGGTCCCGGTGGGAGGTCCGCGCCGACCGCTACTCCGAGGAGCGCTCGGCCGAGACGGTGAAGATCAGCAAGCGCCGGCGAATCGAGATGTTCCAGCTCGGCGGCTGATCGCTACCCCGCCTCAGTGGTCGGCGGGGGCGTCAAGGAGCATCACTTCGACCTTCGCCCCGGCGGCGACCCCCTCCCCGTCAGGGATGAGGGCCAGGCCGTTGGCCAGGGCCATCGCGGAGAGCACGTTCGAGGCCTGCACGCCCGTCCCGATGGCGAACAGGTGGCCCTCCTCCCGGCGGACCCGCACCCGGTTGAGGTGGAGCTTGCCGTCGGTGTGGCGGAGCATGTCGTTCTGCGCGATCGCCTCCACCATCGGCCGGAAGCGGTAGGGGTGGCCCATCATCTGCAGGAGGGCCGGGCGGGCGAAGAGCTCGAAGCTCACGTGGGATGACACCGGGTTGCCGGGCAGGCCGAAGACCGGCTTCCCGCCCACGAAGCCGAAGGCCAGGGGCTTGGCCGGCTTGATGGCCACCTGCCACCAGTGCAGGACGCCCATCCCGTCCAGGACCTTCTTCACCATGTCGTACTCGCCCATGGACACGCCACCGCTCGTGACCAGCGCGTCACAGGTGGTGACGGCGTGCTCCAGGCGCTCGGTGATGACCGCCTCGTCGTCGACGGCGATCCCCAGATCGACGACCTCACAGCCGGCCTGGGCCACGAGGGCGGTGAGCATCGGGCGGTTGGAGTCGGTGATCCGGCCCGGCCCGAGCGGCTCCCCCGGGGGTGTGAGCTCGTCACCGGTGGACATCACCGCCACCCTCGGGCGTCGGATCACCCGCACGCGGGCGTGACCGAGGCTGGCCACCACCCCGAGATGGGCGGGGCTGAGGACGGTGCGCACGGGGAAGGCCACGGTGCCTTCCTGAACGTCGCCGCCGGCGGGCCGGATGTGGTCTCCCGGGCGGACCTCGCGGTGGACCAGCACCGCGTCGCCGTCCATCGCCGTCTCCTCCACCATGATGATCCCGTCGGCGCCCTCCGGGATCGGAGCGCCGGTCATGATCCGGATGGCCTCCCCGGCGGCCACCGGGGTGGTGGGGGCCTGGCCGGCGGGCAGCTCGCCGACGATCACCAGCCGGGCCGGTGACTCCGGCGAGGCGCCGGCGGTGTCGGCCGCCCGGACCGCATAGCCGTCCATGCCGGTGTTGGCGAAGGGAGGGACGTTCCAGGCGGCACTGAGGGAGGTGGCCGTCGCCCGTCCCAACGCCTCCTCCAGAGGCACCTCGACGGCCGGGAGCAGCTCCACGGACTCGAGGATCCAGGCCTGGGCTTCGTCGAGGGGAATCACGGACGCGCAGGCTATCCGGACGAATGATCCGAAAGGGTGCGATCCGGGCATCCTTCTGTCACCGTAGAATTGAGTGCTGGCGGAGCCGGGGGAGGGTGCATGCGCCGAGTTGGTCTCATGTTGGTCGTGGCTCTGGTGGGCGCACTGCCCTCGACCTGGGCCGGGGCGGGGGATCCCCGTCCGGCTCCGGTCGCCTCCTTTCCGGCCGACTACGGCATCCCGCCGCTCGTCGACGTCCCTGGCCCCGCCCGGGTCGATCCGGGGGTCACGGCCGCCGCCGCGGCCCTGCCGGCGGGGGCGACGCTCGATGTCCTCGTCTCCCTCGAGCGCCCCGCCGATGAAGCGCTCAAACGCCACCTGGCCGGGCTCAGCGTGTGGTCATGGGCCTTCGAGCACGTCCCGTCGGCCGCCGTCCGCCTGCCGGTGGAGCGGCTCGACGCCCTCCGCCTGACCGAAGGCATCCTCGGCCTCTACCTCAACAAGCCGCTGGAGTACTTCCTTCGGGAGTCGGCCGAGCTGGTCAACACCCGCCGGGCCTGGAACGACCTGGGCGTGACCGGCAAAGGCGTCACCGTCGCCGTCCTCGACACCGGGGTCGACTTCAGCCATCCCGACCTCGCCCCCTCCATGAAGGCCAACGTGAAGCTCCTCGGGATCGGCGAACCCACGCCGATCGTCCCGGTCGAGGGGCTCCTCAACTCCGACACCTCCTCGGGCCACGGCACCCACGTGGCCGGCGATGTCGCCGCCCGGGGCCGGGCCTCCAAAGGCGCCTACCGCGGCCTCGCCCCCGGCGCCGGTCTTGTCGGGGTCAGCGCCGGTGACGCCATCAACATGTTCGTCGTGCTCGAGGGGCTCGACTGGGTGATGGACAACCGGGAGCGGCACAACATCAGGGTGATCAACAACTCCTGGGGCACCCAGTTCAGCCACTTCGACCCCTACGACCCCGTCAACCTCGCCACCCGGGCGCTGGCCGAGGCGGGTGTCGTCGTCGTGTTCGCCAACGGCAACGACGGCACCGAGATATCGATGAACCCCTATGCGGCCGCCCCCTGGGTGCTGGCCGTGGCCGCGGGAGACAAGAAGGGCAAGGTCGCGGACTTCAGCTCCCGGGGCATCGAGGCCGACACGGTCGGCCTCGGCTTCGCCCACGTCGATGTGGCCGGCGAGACCCGCCGTCCCCTGGCCATGGGCCTCTACCACCCGGCGGTCACGACCACCGGTGAGGATGTGGTCTCCACCCGGGCCAACAAAACGATCCTCCCCCTCACCGGCCTGCCCTCCGACGCGAGGAAGCTCCCGCCTGAGGAGCTGCCGTACTACACGACGCTCTCGGGCACCTCCATGGCCTCTCCGGAGACGGCCGGCGTGGTGGCGCTCGTCCTCCAGGCGGCGCCCGAGCTCAATCCGGCGCAGGTGCGGACGGTGCTCCAGGTCACCGCCAAGCCCATTGCCGACAGCCCCTTCCACGCGAGCGGATACGGCTACACCGACGCCTCGGCGGCGGTGGACCTGGCGCTCAGCCTCCGGGGCCGGGGCGCGGGGGCCATCCAGGACGAGCTGAACCGGCTGCAGACGGTCCGGGACGAGCAGGTACTGGCCGGCCTGGCCCACCCCGACCACACCTGGGCCTGGAACGACGCGGCCCCCACCCTGGTCGGAACCATCTCCCACAAGATCAACGTGTCCCCTGGCACCGCCCGGCTCAAGGTCGTCACCAACGGTGGAGCCGTGCCCTTCCTGGGACTCGCCAGCTACGAGATCACCGTCACCGACGCCGCCGGCAACCAGGTGGGTACCAACGCCTCGTCGGAGGCTTCGGGGGCCGCCATCCTCGACCTCGACCTGGCCAAGGTGGAGGGCCTCTCGTTCGGGGAGTGGACGGTGGACATCTTCGCCGTGGGATCCCCGGGGACCCCGTCCACCGGGCTCGACAACATCCTCGCCAAACGCATCATCAACGTGCTGGTCTCGGCCTTCGGCCCCCAGCCGGGGTTGTGCGACGCCCCCGACCAGTTCGTTGCCGAGGACGAGCTTCCCCTCCGCTTCCAGATGGACGACGCCTCGGGTGCACCCGACCCGGCCCACTCCGGCTACACCCATGTGGGGCTGGTGCGATCGGCCACGCTCGGGCAGCGCCAGCCCGAGCAGCGCCTGGCCGCCGCCTTCGGCCTGGCCAGCACCCTGGTCACGCCGCCCCGCTTCGTCTCGGAGCCGCTGGCCGCACCCGTCACCCTGGGTGGCCCGGCCACGGTACGGGTCTGGGTCCAGGGCGCGAGTGAGGTGGTCCAGGGTCTCATCTCCGGCGAGCTCGTCGAGGTGGCCGCCGACGAGAAGGAGACCGTCCTCGGTGCCATCCCGGCCCAGGTCAAGCTGGGGGCGTCCGCCTCCGAACCGCTGATGACGGAGGCGCCGCTCGAGCTGGTGAAGCCCGTCACCGTGCCCGCCGGGAGCCGCCTCGCCCTCACCCTGGGCGTGAGCTTCATCGGGACGTCGGCCCACACGCTCTACTTCGACTCCGACGAGTTCCCGTCCGGGCTCCGGCTCACCACCGGCCGCCTGGAGTCGGCGCCCACCTGCCGGCCCGAGGCCCCGGAACCCCCCGAGGACGGCCCGGCCTAGACGATCTTGCGCCGCTGGACGAGGTCGGCCAGGAACGCCTTGAACTCGTTCCCCAGGTCAGGCCGGTCCAGCGCGAGCTCCACCGTGGCCCGCAGGAAGTCGATCTTCTTGCCGATGTCGTAGCGGCCGGTCTCGAACGACAGCCCGAAGACCGTCTGGCTGTCCAGCAGCAGGCCGATGGCGTCGGTCAGCTGGAGCTCACCGCCCGCCCCGGGCGTGATCCGGTCGAGGGCTTCGAAGATCTCCGGGGTGAATACGTAGCGGCCGATGACGGCCAGGTTCGAAGGGGCATCCTCGGGCTTGGGCTTCTCGACGATCCCCCCGACCCGGACCAGGTTCTCCTCCACGTCCTCGGGGGAGATGCAGCCGTAGGAGGAGATGTCCTCCCGGGGCACCTCCATGACGGCGATAACCGAGCGGCCGTACCGCTCGTAGACCCCGAGCATGGAGCGCAGGAGGCGGGCGTCGTCCACCATGATGTCGTCGCCCAGGAGGACGGCGAAGGGCTCCGAGCCGACGTGCTGGCGGGCCACCGAGATGGCATGGCCCAGACCCAGGGGGTCCCGCTGGCGGATGTAGTGGATGTCGGCCATCTCCGACACCGACTGGACCTGCTCCAGCAGGTCGTCCTTCTTGCCCTGCTCCAGGTAGAACTCGAGCTCGAAGTTGCGGTCGAAGTGGTCCTCGATGGCCCGCTTGCCCCGTCCGGTGATGATGAGGATGTCGGTGATCCCCGCCCGGACGGCCTCTTCGATCACGTACTGGATCGTGGGCTTGTCGATGACGGGCAGCATCTCCTTGGGCTGGCTCTTGGTCGCCGGGAGGAAGCGCGTACCGAGCCCGGCGGCCGGGATGACCGCCTTCCTGACCTTGTTCATGGGTCGCTCCGCAAGCTGCGCTCCGCGGTCAATTCGTCGTCCCTCCCTCGACCGTCCCAGGTTCCCCGTCCCCGGCCTTGACGCCCCCCTCAGGTGTGGGCGGCGCCGGGCGGATGTTGGGCTCCGCCTGCTCGACCCGGTTGCGACCGCTCAGCTTGGCCCGAAGGACTGCCTCGCTGGCGGCGTTGACGAGTGTGCGCACGTTAGTCCCGCTGTGGGGATAGGCGGCAACGCCGGCCGAGACGGTTACGGTCCGGCTCCGACCGGCGTGGGTGACGGGCGTTCCGCCCACCGCCCGGCGCACCTTCTCGGCCAGCACGATCGACCCGGCGAGGTCGGTTTCCGGCAGGAGGAGGACGAACTCCTCGCCTCCGTAGCGGGCTACGACGTCGATCTCCCGGGTGTCGGCCGCCAGCCGGCGGGCCACCTCCACCAGCACGGCGTCACCGCCGGGGTGGAGCCACTCCTCGTTGACGTCCTTGAACTTGTCCACGTCGATGAACACCAGGCCCACGGAGCGGTTGAAGCGGACGGCCCGGTCCAGCTCCTCCCGGCAGCGCAGCTCCAGCTGGCGGCGGTTCCACAGGCCGGTGAGGCCGTCCGTGATCGACAGGCGCTGGGCTTCCTGGTGGAGGGACACGTTGTCGACGGCCGTTCCGGCCTGGTTGACCAGCGTCTCCAGCGCCGACAGGTCGTCGACCCCGAAGGTCCGGGTCGGATGGCCGTACACCGCCACCACGCCGAGCAGATCGCCCCGGGAGAAGAAAGGCACCGCCATGGCCGTGGGGCGTTCGGGCTCGGGGGCCGCGGGCACCACGCCGGGGCTTCCCGGGAAGACGGTGCCGGCGCGGGTCGAGGCGACGACACCGGCCACCCCCTCGCCGGCCCGTAGCACGGCGCCCACGGGGGCGCCGGGACCGGAGCGGGCCACCAGCCGGTCCGGGGCGGGAACGAACTCGTAGAACACGACCCGATCGGCTCCGACCGCCTGCTGGGCGGTCTCGGTCACCAGGGCCAGGATGCTCTCCCGGTCGTGTTCCTGACGGCCCGAGCCCGTCTCCCGGAGCCGGGCCACCGACCCGAGCCGGGCCACGGCCTCCCGGAAGGCCCGCCGGGACGACTCGTGCTCGGCGGCGGCCGCTTCGAGGGCGGCGTAGCGTTCCACGAGGTGGCGGGCGGCGCGCAGGGCCTTCCAGCCCGAGGCGGCGGCCACCATGGCGCCGAGGGAGGCCAGGGCGGCGAGGCCGGTCGAGCCCGAGTTGCCGGCGACGATCGCCACCACGGCCAAGGCGGCGGCCGAGGTGATCAGGGCCAGAGCCAGGGGGGTGGTGAAACGGGAGGACGGCATCGCTCAACCATTCCGCCATCCGGGTCTGTGACCTGTCAATCTTCTCCGGCCAGCCGATATGATTGGCAGTCTCCAACAGAGAGTGCTAACGACCGAGGTTGTCATGCCCACGTACGAGTACCGCTGCACCGCCTGCGGGCAGCATGTCGAGGCCGTGCAGAGCTTCACCGACGATCCCCTCACGGAGTGCGGGGTCTGCGGTGGCGAGCTGCGCAAGGTCTTCTCCCCCGTGGGCATCGTCTTCAAGGGCAGCGGCTTCTACAAGACCGACAGCCGCGGCACGGGCTCTTCGTCGAAGCGGAAAGAGTCGTCGAAGGATTCCTCGAAGGACCCGTCAAAGGATTCGTCAAAGGATTCGTCAAAGGATTCGTCGTCCTCGTCCAAGTCGGGCGACAGCGGGTCAGGCACCAAGGACACGAAGATCGCCTGATGGACGCCGAGATCGGCGTCTTCGGGGGCTCCGGCTTCTACTCCTTCCTGGACGACGTCACCTCGGTCGAGGTCGACACGCCCTACGGGCCCCCCAGCGCGCCCCTGTCGGTGGGCGAGGTGGCGGGACGGCGGGTCGCTTTCCTCCCCCGCCACGGTGCCCGCCACGAGTGGGTGCCGCACCGCATCAACTACCGGGCCAACCTGTGGGCCATGCACTCCCTGGGTGTGACCCGGGTGGTGGGGCCGTGCGCCGCCGGCTCGCTGCAACCCGACGTCCGGCCCGGTGACTTCGTGGTCTGCGACCAGCTGGTCGACCGGACCTGGGGCCGGGCCGACACCTTCTACGAGGGCCCCACCCCCCATCACGTCTCCTACGCCGACCCCTACTGTCCGGAGCTCTCCCGGGTGGCCACCGAGCGGGCGGCGGCGGGCGGGATCCGGGTCCATGACCGGGGCACGGTGGTGGTGATCCAGGGACCCCGGTTCTCCACCCGGGCGGAGTCCCGCTGGTACCGGGCCCAGGGTTGGGAGGTCATCAACATGACCCAGTATCCCGAGGCCTACCTCGCCCGGGAGCTGGGCCTGTGC
>JBOGFO010000184.1:0-2762 GCA_050743445.1 Acidimicrobiia bacterium | reverse complement strand
GGGTTCCACCACACAAAGGAGTGTTACGCCGATCGCCACGACGGACGCCAGGATCAACGAGCGGATCAGAGCCCGAGAGGTCCGGTTGGTTGGACCCAACGGAGACCAGATCGGAGTGAAGCCTCTGCCCGAGGCCCTGCACATCGCTCGTGAGCACGACCTCGACCGGGGGGAGGTCGCGCCCAACGCCAACCCGCCCGTCTGCAAGATCATGGACTTCGGCAAGTTAAATTACGAGCAGGACGTGCGGCGCAAGGAATCACGACGGAAGGCAACCAATGTCGTGATCAAGGAGATGAAGTTCCGCCCCAAGATCGATGCTCACGACTACACGACCAAGACGAAGCACGTCGAGCGCTTCCTCAACGAAGGGTCGAAGGTCAAGGTCACGATCATGTTCCGGGGCCGGGAGATGGCCCACCCGGAGCTCGGCAAGCGGATCCTCGACCGGATCGCCGAACAGGTTCGTGACCTGGCCACGGTGGAATCATCGCCCCGGGTCGACGGTCGGAACATGGTGATGGTGCTGGCGCCGGCCAAGAAGCCCGAGGTCCGGGGGTCCCGGCCTGCGGCCGCCGACAGTGCCCCCCGGGCGACCGAGGCGTCCCCGGCCGAAGAGGCACCGCCGGCCGAGTCGCCGCCACCGCAGGCGGAATCATCGCCGGAGCAGACGGAGGCCTCCGAGCCACCGGCACCGGAGCCGCCGCAAGCGGACCCGCCGCCGGCCACCTCCTCGGAGCCGGCCACCTCCTCGGAGCCGGCCACCGTGACGCCGGCCCCCTAGACTCCCCTCCTCGCCCGACAAGGAAGACCCGAATGCCCAAGATGAAGACGCACCGGGGCGCGGCCAAGCGCTTCAAGATCACCGGGACCGGTCGGATCATCCGACGGAAGGCGTTCCGCGCCCACCTTCTGGAGAAGAAGGCGTCCAAGCGCACCCGCCGTCTGAAGCGGCCCCACGAGGTGACCGGCGGCGACCGTAAGCACGTCGAGCGGTTGCTCGGCCGCTAGAGAGCGAAGGAGCACACGTCATGGCCCGGGTCAAGCGATCCGTCCACGGCAAGAAGCACCGCCGTGCCGTACTTGAAGCCGCCAGGGGCTACTACGGCAGCCGCAGCCGCAGCTTCAAGTCGGCCAACGAGCAGGTCATGCACTCCCGGGAGTACGCCTACCGGGACCGCCGGGCGCGCAAGGGGCAATTCCGGCGTTTGTGGATCGTCCGGATCAACGCAGCCTGCCGGCTCAACGACATCTCCTATTCGCGGTTCATGGCCGGATTGCGGGAAGCCGGAGTCGAGGTCGACCGCAAGGTCCTGGCCGACCTCGCCGTGAGTGAACCGGCCGCCTTCTCGGCGCTGGTGGCCACCGCCCGCGAGGCGCTCGCTGCCTAGCGCTTCAACCGCCGGACTGGCGGCGACCGATGCCAGGGTCCGGCGGATCCGGCGCCTGCTCAACCAGCGGCCTGTACGGCGCGCCGAGGGTGCCTTCGTGCTCGAAGGGGCCAACGTGGTGGCGACCGCCCTCGCGGCGGGCGCCGAGTTGGAGGCCCTCTACGCCGCCCCGGGGGCGGAGGCGGCCTGCCCCGACCTCCTGGCCCTGGCCTCGGCCCGGGGTCTCGAGGTGCTGTGGCTGGCGGCCGGTGTTCTGGAGCGGGTCTCCGACACCGTGACCCCCCAACCCGTCCTGGCCGTCGCCCGCCGGCGCCCGGCGGAGCTGCGCGACCTGGCCGGTGTGGACCTGGTGGTGGTGGGCGTCGACGTCCGGGACCCGGGCAACGCCGGCACGCTGGTCCGCAGCGCCGAAGCCGCGGGCGCCCACGGGGTAGTGTTCTGTCGCGGCTCGGTGGACGTGACCAATCCGAAGACGGTCCGCGCCTCGGCCGGAGCCCTCTTCCACGTGCCGGTCGTCGAAGGCGGTGACCCGCAGGAGGTGCTCGGTGTGCTCGGAGACCTGGGTCTGGTGCGCATGGGCGCTTCGGCGCGCGGTGGCGTGGCGCCCGACCAGGCGGACCTCACCCGACCCGTCGCCCTCGTCTTCGGCAACGAGGCCCACGGACTGTCCACCGACCTGGGACCAAGCCTCGACGGGCTCCTCACCATCCCCATGCCGGGGCGGGCCGAGTCCCTCAACCTGGGCATGGCCGCCGCCATCCTCCTCTACGAGGCGCACCGTCAGCGCCGGCCCGGGGCGTCCTCTGAAATGACCGGGGGTCCGGGGGTATCCCCTGGGATGACCGGGTGATGAGTACCGGGCCCGAGCTTCTCGACGAGCTGCCCGATGCCGTGGTCGTCCTCGACGAGCACCGCGGCATCATCGCCGTGAACGAGGCCGCGGTGGAGCTCCTGGGCCGGCCGGCCAAGGAGCTGCTGGGCGCGCCGGCCGACGAGATCCTCGGCCCTCGGGGCCGCGACGGCCGGCCGGTGTGGGCCGAAGGCTGGCCCCGGGCCGCCCATCTCCTGCGGGTGAGCCGCATCCCCGAACAGGAGGTGGAGATCACCTCCGCCGTCGGGCGCGTGCGGGTGGCGGTCACGGGCCGCTACCGCCGGGACGGCCAGGGGCGCCTCGTCGGCGTGGTGCTCCTGCTGCGCCCGGTGTCCCGCCGGGCCAACCTGGCCGCGTCCGGGGTCGAGGTGGTCTCCACCGTCTCTCACGAGCTGCGCTCCCCGCTCACGTCGGTGAAGGGCTACACCTCGTTGCTCCTCAACCGCTGGGACCGCCTCGACGACGACCAGAAGCGGTCCATGCTCGAACAGGTCCAGCAC
>JBOGFO010000183.1:0-6203 GCA_050743445.1 Acidimicrobiia bacterium | reverse complement strand
CAACGGCGACACCGTTCGCCGCACCCGACTCGACAACGGAATCCGAGTGGTCACCGAGGCGCTCCCTGAGCTGCGCTCGGTGGCCATCGGGTTCTGGGCCGGGACCGGGTCGCGCGACGAACCCGACGAGCTGGCCGGGGCCAGCCACTTCCTCGAGCATCTGCTGTTCAAGGGCACCGAGCGGCGCAGCGCCCAGGACATCGCCGAGACGGTCGAAGCCGTCGGTGGTGAGATGAACGCCTTCACCACCAAGGAGTACACCGCCTACTACGTCCGCATCCTGGACGAGAGCTACGGCCTCGCCCTCGACATCCTCTCCGACGTCGTCTGGTCGCCCGCCTTCCGCCCCGATGAGGTGGACTGCGAACGCCAGGTGATCCTCGAGGAGATCCGGATGCACGAGGACACGCCCGACGAGCTCGTCCATTCGATCTTCGCCGAGGCGCTCTTCCCCGCCCACACCATCGGGCGGGAGGTGCTCGGCCGGGTGCAGTCCATCGAGGCCATGACGCCGGACCAGATTGCCGGCTTCCACAATCGGCACTATCGGGGCGGCAACATCGTGGTGGCGGCGACGGGCAACCTCGACCACGACCAGATCGTGGCCGAGGTCGAGCGCCACTTCGCCGGCGAGGTGGGGGAGCGGGAGCCCAGGATCAACGCCGAGGTGCGGCCGGCCGGAGCCCGGCGGGTCCTCACCCGACCGACCGAGCAGGCCCACCTGGTGCTGGGCATGCCCGGCCTGGCCCGCGCCGACCCCGACCGCTACGCCCTCTCCGTCCTCAACCACGTCCTCGGCGGCGGCATGTCGTCCCGGCTGTTCCAGGAGATCCGGGAGCGCCGGGGCCTCGCCTACTCCGTGTACTCGTACCGGGCCGCCTTCGAGGACACGGGCATGTTCGCCATCTACGCCGGCACGGCCCCGTCCCGGGCACCGGAGGTCCTCTCCATCGTGACCGGCGAGCTCGACCGGCTGGTGGCCGACCGGGGGATGGACGACGGCGAGCTGGAACGGGCCAAAGGGCACTTCAAAGGGCAGCTGGCGCTGTCGCTGGAGGGCTCCTCGCCCCGGATGGAGCGTCTCGGCCGCTCCGAGCTCACCGCCGGCGAGGTCCTCGACATGGATGAGCTGGTGGCCCGCATCGACGCCGTCGGCCCCGAGGATGTGGCCCGGGTGATCGAGCGGGTGATCGACGGGACACCCCGCGTGCTCGCGGCCGTGGGGCCCATCGACGAATCGGATCTCGAACCCCGTGCCGGCGAGGCCGAGATCCTGCTGCTGTGACGGTGGGCCCAAGGGTGTGAGCATGGGAAAGGGAGCGATCTACGCTGAGACGAGGGAGCGGGTCACCGCCCTGGTCCGATCGCTCTCCCCCGATGAGCTCACCGGTCCCGTGCCCACCACGCCGGCGTGGACTCCCCGGGACATCGTCGGGCATCTCGCCGGCCGGTTCCCCTTCGCCGAAAGTGACATCGTCGAGTGAGCCGGGCCCGATGATCGGGGTCGGTGTCTTCGGGGCCGGTGGGCGGATGGGGGCCACCGTGTGCCGGGCCGTGGCCGAGGCTTCCGACCTGGAGCTGGTGGCCGCGGTCGATCCCCCCTGTGCCGGTGGAAGCGTCGAAGGGCTCACGATCGCCGACTCGGCCGACGCCCTGGCCGCCGCCGGAGCCGAGGTGGCCGTCGACTTCACCCATGCCGGCGCCGCCCGGGAGAACCTGCGCTGGTGCGCGGCGCACGGCGTGCACGCCGTGGTCGGCACCACCGGGCTGTCCGTCGAGGCGCTGGCCGAGCTGGAGGAGCTGTTCGGGTCGGGTGCGGCCAACGCCGTGTTCGCCCCCAACTTCGCCATCGGTGCCGTGCTCATGATGCGGCTGGCCGCCCTGGCCGCGCCGTGGATGGACAGCGTCGAAATCATCGAGCTGCACCACGACAACAAGGTCGACGCGCCATCGGGCACGGCCATGCTCACCGCCGCCCGGCTGGCCGAGGCCAAGGACACCTGGCCCGACGATCCGACCAAGAGCACGGTGCTCGACGGAGCCCGGGGCGGGGCCGGCCCGGCCGGGATCCGGGTCCACTCGGTGCGCCTGCGGGGGCTGGTGGCCCACCAGGAGGTGCTCTTCGGGACGACGGGCCAGTCGCTCTCGATCCGCCACGACTCCTACGACCGGACGTCGTTCATGCCCGGCGTGCTGCTGGCCGTCCGCGAGGTGGGCGGTCGCCCGGGCCTCACCGTCGGGCTCGACAGCCTGCTCGGGATCTAGTCGAAGCCGGCCTGGCCTCAGTCGAAATCCGACGCCCGGAGGCGGTCGAGCCGGCGGCGGTCCCGCTTCGTCGGGCGGCCCGAGCCCGGGTCCCGTTCGAAGACCGGCGACGTCTCCTCCTTGGGCGGGAGGGGCGGGCTGTGATCCACCAGGCACTCGGCCGCGACCGACGCTCCCACCCGCTTGTCGACGATGCGGACGACCTCGAGGATCCGGTCCCGGTGGTGGAGCCGCGTCTCGACCCGGTCGCCCACCCGTACCGGGGCGGCCGGCTTGGCCGTCGCCCCGTTGACCTTCACGTGGCCGCCGGCGCAGGCCTCGGTGGCCGCCGAGCGGGTCTTGTAGAGCCGGATGGCCCACAGCCAGCGATCGACCCGCGTGCTGTCCTCGCCGGGCATCAGGCGCCGAAGATGCGGGCCAGCGCGGCGGGTGCGACCTCCTCCAGCTGGGCGTAGGTGCACGAGGCCGGGTCGCGGTCGTCCCGGAAGCGCACGAACTGGCCGGAGTGGCGGAGCCGGTCGCCCTGCAGGTGGTCGTAGCGCACCTCCACCACGAGTTCGGGGCGGAGCGGCTCCCAGCTCATGTCCCGGCCCGCGTTCCAGCGGCTCTGCCCCCCCGGCATCCGGGTGCCCTCGTCGCCGACGTTGGCCCACGCCGCCCACGGGTGACCCTCGAGGGCGCCCTCCCGGTAGGGGGCGAGGACGTCGACCAGCTCCTTGCGCTTCGCCATGGGGAAGGCACTGGTCACACCGATGTGGTGGAGGTCACCCTTGTCGTCGTAGAGGCCGAGCAGCATCGACCCGATGATGGGCCCGCTCTTGTGCCAGCGGAAGCCGGCCACCACACAGTCGGCCGTGCGCTCGTGCTTGATCTTGAGCATGACCCGCTCGTTCTCCCGGTAGGGGAGTCCGGTGGGCTTGGCCACGACGCCGTCAAGGCCGGCGCCCTCGAAGGCGTCGAACCACTCGGCGGCCACGTCCCGGTCGGTGGTGACCGGCGTGAGGTGCAGCGGCGGGCGGGCCCCGGCCAGCACCCCCTCCAGGCGGCGGCGGCGCTCGCCCTGGGGGACGGGCCGGAGATCCTCGTCGCCGACGGCCAGGAGATCGAAGGCCACGAAGGAGGCGGGGGTCTGCTGGGCCAGGAGGCGGACCCGGCTCTCGGCCGGGTGGATGCGCTGCAGCAGGGCTTCGAACTCGAGGCGTCCTTCCGGCCCGGCGATGACCACCTCGCCGTCGAGGACGCACTTGTCGGGAAGCTGGTCCCGCAGCGGGTCGATCAGCTCGGGGAAGTACCGGGTGATGGGCCGCTCGTTGCGGCTGCCGAGCTCGACCTCGGGCCCGTCCCGGAACACGATGCAGCGGAACCCGTCCCACTTGGGCTCGAAGAGCATGCCCTCGGCCGAGGGCAGCTCCCGGGACAGCTTGGCCAGCATGGGGGAGACGGGAGGCATCACGGGCAGATCCACAGGCGCCGAGTCTGCCAGGGTTACGGTCTGGGCTGTGAGCGATGTCCGGGACAGGGTGATGGAAGGCGCCCTGACCTGCATCGGCCGCTACGGGATGGCCAAGACCACCGTCGACGACGTGGCCCGGGCCTCGGGAGTGTCGCGGGCCACCATCTACCGCCACTTCCCCGGCGGCCGCGACCAGGTGGTGGCCGACGTGGTGGCCTGGGAGGTGGGCCGGTTCTTCCAGCGCATGGGTGAGGCCGTGGCGGCGATGCCCGACCTGGCCTCCCTGGTCTCCGAGGCGCTCCGCTTCGCCCACCGGGCGGCGGCTGAGCACGAGGTGCTGCAACGGGTGCTGGCCACCGAGCCCCAGCGGTTGCTCCCGATCCTCACGGTGTCGTCGGACCGCATCCTGCCGCTGGTGGCGGGGTTCCTGGTGCCCTACATGGAACGGGAGCGCGCCGCCGGGCGGCTCCGGCCCGGCGTCGAGGTGGAGCGGGCGGCCGACTTCCTGGCCCGCATGCTGCTGTCGTGGATCAGAGCCCCCGGAGCCTGGGACCTCGAGGACGCGGAGCAGCGGGCCGCCCTCGTGCGCGGCCAGCTGCTGGCCGGCATCCTCCAGCCGTCCGCATCGGCGGCGGGCCCTACCGCTAGCGGCGGGCGGCGCAGCCGATGAGGACGGTGTCGCCCTCGACGTCGCGCAGGGTGTCCTCCGCCTCGTCACTGCGGGCCCGGTCCTCCCCGTCGCCGCCGTGGACGGCGTCTGGGTCGTTGTTCTCGGCGCAGAACACGTCGTCCCCGTCGCCCCCGTAGAGGCGGGTGTTGCCGTGCTTGTCCGACCGCAGCAGGTCGTCGCCGCCCAGTCCGCAGCCGAGGCCACCCTCGGGGACGAAGAGCACGTCGTCGGAGTCGGTGCCCACGATCTGCTCGCGGGGGTCGTCACGGTGGCCAGGACACGTTTCCCGCTCGGTGGTCTCCTGCTTCGGGTCCTCGGGCTTCGGGTCGTCCTCCGCGCCGTAGGCCGGGAGGTTCAGGGTGGCCATGAGGGCCGCCACGATGAGCACGCTGATCCGCCTCATATTGATTCCCCCTGTTGACAGAGTTGTGTCTGTTATAGACGTGACTCAAGGGGTTCAGCAAGCGACCTTGACGATGAGACAAAAATCGTCTTACCATCTCAGTCATGGTGATGGAGCCGCTGACGGAGTCCCAGACGGATCCGCAGGTTGCGCTCGACAGCCGGATCGCCGGCGCCGCGCTCCGGCTGGTGGCCCGCTACGGACTGGCCAAGCTCACCCTCGACGACGTGGCCCGGGAAGCCGGGTGCTCACGGGCGACCCTGTACCGCTACTACCCGGGGAAGCAGGCGCTGCTGGCCGCCGTGGTGGCCGCCGAGGAGGTCCGCCTGCAGGCCGGCCTCGACGAGGCGCTGGCCGATGTCTCGACCCTGGACGAGGCGCTGTCGGCCGCCGCCGGGCTCGGTGCCCGGGAGTTCGCCGGCCACGCCGCCCTGCAGTTCCTCCTGGCCCACGAACCCGGAGCGGTGCTGCCCCATCTCTGCTTCGCCGGCGCCGACCGCCTCCTGGCGACGGTGTCGGACGCCGCCGCCCCCCACCTCGGCCGCTTCCTCCCCACGCTCCAGGCCCGGCGCGTGGCGGAGTGGCTGGCCCGCATCGTCCTCTCCTACGGTTGCACCCCCCCGGACCCTGGGGCTTCAGCGGATGCGGCCGTCTTCGGGGTCGTCAAGGACTTCGTCACCCCCGCCGTGACCGGTGGGAAAGAGGCAACCCGTGCGTGACGTGAACGACATCGACGCCATCCTGGCCGTGACCAACACCGACACGACCAGCACCGCCCACGACGTGGAGTCGACCTTCGACACCCACTTCACCTGGGACTACGAGCGGAGCCGGCCCCGGCTGGGCAAGCTCTACGAGAAGGCCAAGCGCTCCCAGTGGGATGCCCAGACCGACCTGGCCTGGGACACCGACGTGGACCAGGAGGCGGTGGTCGTGGCCAACGCCATGGCCAACGGAGGCCTCATGCTCGGAGGCGGCGGCGACGGGCTGCCCCCCGGGGATCTGACCGGTACTCCCTTTGCCACGTGGGGCGACAAGGAGTGGCTGGCCTTCGGGGTGGAGTCCCAGAACTGGACGCTGTCGCAGTTCCTCCACGGCGAGCAGGGCGCCCTGCTGTGCACCGCCCGCATCGTCGAGACCGTCCCCTGGATCGACGCCAAGTACTACGCCTCGACCCAGGTCGTCGACGAGGCCCGCCACGTCGAGGTCTTCTCCAAGTACCTGGACGAGAAGCTCTCCGGGCACTACCCGATCAACGCCCACCTGCGGATGCTGCTCGACGACATCATCAACGACCCCCGCTGGGACATGACCTACCTCGGGATGCAGATCATGGTCGAGGGCCTGGCGCTCGCCGCCTTCGGCTTCATCTCCCAGATGACCACCGAGCCCCTCCTCAAGGAGCTGCTGCG
>JBOGFO010000182.1:0-3900 GCA_050743445.1 Acidimicrobiia bacterium | reverse complement strand
GAGCAGGGCGTAGGCCTTGGCCGCGCCCTTCTCGGGCACCAGGTAGTAGGGCCGCTCGTAGTGGACCGGGTCGATCTGGTCGAGCTCGACGAAGTCCTCGATGTCGATGGCCCGGGTGGCCTTGGGGTCGAGGGCGTCGAGCTCCTCGGGGGTGATGATCACGTAGCGGTCGGGGGAGATCTCGTAGCCCTTCACGATCCGCTCGTAGGGCACCTCCTCGCCCGTCTCGGCCGACACCCGCTTCTGGCGGATACGGGCCCCCGTGCCCTCCTCCAGTTGGTTGAAGCGGACGTCCTTGGGCGAGATGGCGGAGTACAGCTTCACGGGCACGTTGACCAGCCCGAAGCTGATCGATCCGCTCCAGATGGCTCTCGGCATGGCCCCATTCTCGCCGCTCGACGCCGGGGAAGCGCGCGCCTACCCTTTCCGGCGACGGGTGCTGCTCTCCGCTGGGTGCGGGTGCGGGTGAGGAAGAGGGAGCCACCAGGCATGACGCACACGCGCCGGCGCGCCGTCGTTCCCATGGTGCTGTGCGCCCTCGAGACGTTGCTGCCGTCAGCGGTTCCGGCCCGGGCGCAGGACTCCGCCGCCCGGAAGCCGTTCATCGTCGAGCTGGCGCTGGCGCCGCTGGCCGCCTACGGCGGGGACGCCGCCGGCTACGCCGCCACCAGCCCCCAGATCACCGGCCGCCGGTTCGACCCCCGGTCGGTAGGCAGTGCGCGGCACCGGTCGCTCCTGGAGGAGAGGGAGGCCCGGGTGCTGTCGGCGGCGGCCATCGAGCCGGCCCGGCCGTTCTACCGCTACCGCAGCGCCCTGGCCGGCTTCGCCGCCCGGCTGACGGCGGCAGAAGCGCAGCGCCTCGAATCTACGCCGGGCGTCCGGCGGGTGTCGCCGTCCCGCCGCTTCCACCTCACGGCGGCCGAACCCACCCCCGCGGCCGGGGGACTCGGGAACGAGTCCCCGAGCCTGCTCGGGCTGCCGGGCGGTCTGTGGGAACAGCTCGGCGGTCCGGAGCATGCTGGTGACGGCACCATCGTCGGGGTGATCGACACCGGCATCTGGCCTGAGCACCCGAGCTTCGCCGCCACACCGGGTGATCCGCCGGTCTACCAGGGCCCGGCTTTCAAGGCTCCGGCGCGCTGGCGGGGCCGGTGCCAGGCCGGAGAGCAGTGGACGGCCAAGCAGTGCAACGGGAAGGTCATCGGCGCCCGCTACTTCATTGAGGGGTTCGGCCGGGACGAGCTCCTGCCCGGAGACGTCATCTCGGCCCGGGACACCAACGGACATGGGACCAATGTGAGCGGAATCGCGGTGGGCGACTACGGGGTCGATCCCACGGTCGGCGACAACGACCTCGGTGTCGGGTTCGTCTCCGGCGTGGCCCCCCGGGCCCATGTGGCCGTCTACAAGACGGCCTGGGCCGATGGGGAGAGCGACGAAGGTGACATCGTGGCCGCCATCGACGCGGCCGTGAGCGACGGTGTCGACGTCCTCAACTTCTCCTCCGGAGGGCCGTTGCCCGACCCGTTCGGCGCCATGGAGATGGCGTTCCTGGGGGCCGTCGAGTCCGGCATCCTCGTCTCCGGCTCCGCCGGCAACGAGGGCGGGACGTCCACCGTCGACAGCCCGGGTGACGCCCCCTGGGTGGTGGCGGCGGCGGCGTCGACCCTGGGGCGCGACTTCCTCACCCGCCTCGAGGTGGTGGCCGGCGACCAGACGCTGGAGATCGAGGGCGCCACCGTCGCCGGGGCACTGGGTCGGGCCGGGCTGATCGACGCCGCCGCGGCCGCGGCCAAGGGCGCCGATCCCGTCGAGGCCGAGAACTGTCTGCCGGGCAGCCTGGACCCGGCGAAGGTCAAGAAGAAGGCGGTCCTCTGCCAGGTCGACCTGACCGGCACCGGCCTGACCGCCGCCGCCGTCGTCGGCGACACCGGCGGCGTGGCCGTCGTGGTCGAGGACTTCGCCGGCGGCATCCCCAGCGCCTACGCCGGGAGCACCCCCGTCGTCGAGGTCGCCCATGCCGACGGGGAGCGGCTCCGGACGCTGCTCCGGTCCCGGCGGGGCGTCACCGTGAGCTTCGCCGCCGCCGAGGCCGGGGCCCGGGAGGCCGATGTCATCACCGACTTCTCCTCTCGCGGACCCCAGCTCCAGATCCCCGACGTCATGAAACCCGACGTGGCCGCCCCCGGCCATGACGTGCTCGCCGCGGTGTCGCCCGTCTCGGCCGTCCCCGAGTCGCCCTCGGATCTCCTGTTCGACTCCTACGAAGGCACGTCGATGGCCGCCCCCCATGTGGCCGGCGCCGCCGCCCTGGTCCACCAGGCCCACCCCGGCTGGTCGCCCGCCGCCATCCGCTCGGCGCTCACGACCACGGCCCGAACCGGGGTCCACAACCTCGACGGATCCGCCGCCGGCCCGTTCGACACCGGCGGTGGCCGGATCGACCCCAACCGGGCCGTGGAACCGGGGCTCGTCCTCGACGTCTCCGGAGAGGACTACCGCCGCCTGGTCGAGGGGATCGACCCCAAGAGCAACGACGGCACCCCGGACGTCCTCGCCCCCCTGGACGTCAACCTGCCTTCCATCTCCGTCTCCGCACTGGCCGGGACCGCCGCCACCGTCCGCCGGGTCACCAGCGTGGCCGGCGCCCCGGGTACCTGGCGGGCCCGGGTGGAGGGCCTCGGCGGCGTCGACGTGACCGTCGAGCCGTCCGAGTTCGAACTGGCGCCCGGGGCGACGCAGGCCCTCGAGGTGGGCTTTTCCGTCCCGGGCGAGCCTTCCGGCGTGTACACCACCGGTGCCCTGGTGCTGAGCCGGGACGGCCTGGCCGACGTGCGGTTGCCGGTCGCCGTCCGGCCGGTGCCGCTGGTCCCGCCGGACCGCCTCGACGTCGACACCGCGGCGGCGTCGGGTTCGCTGCCCTTCGAGGTGCAGGCCGGGTACGACGGGAACCTGTCGGCCGTCGGTCTCGGGCTGGCCCGCCCCAAGGTCGACGCCGGGCGGGGGGTCGGTACCTTCGGCGGGTCGGCGCTTCCCACCGAGGCCGGCCCGGGGGTCGTCGTGTACGACCTCGACGCCACCACCGCCACCACGTTCCTCGGCGGCCAGATCACCACCGCCGACGGAGGCGACCCGGCCACCGACCTCGACCTCTACCTCCTCCACGACGACGAGGGGGACGGATTCGACGAGGACGACGCCATCGACCTGTCCGCGGGCGACGACTCCGAGGAAGAGATCCTCGTGCCCGCGCCCTACCCCGGTCAGTACCGGTTCGTCGTCCTGGGCTTCGAGACCAGGGAACCGTCGACGTTCGACTTCGCCACGTGGGTGGTCGACGCCCGGATGCCCGACGACGACGCCGCCACCCCCGCCCTGGTCGTCACCGGAGATCCGGCGCCGGCGGCCAAGGGAGCCGCCGTCACCCTCCGGCTCGAGTGGTCCGGTCTCCAACCGGCCGCGGCCCCCGCCTACGGAACCGTGGCCTATTACCGCGGCGAGGCGCCGGACACAGAACCGATCGGCTGGACCCTCGTCCGGATCGAGCGAACAAAGTAAGGTCCGGCTGACGGAGAGTGGGCCGCTGGGCCTCGGGCCCGTTGGGGGCGGCGCCGGGGAGGGGGACCCCATGTCGGCTGGTGGAAACAGGCGGATCCGGCCTGGCCGGAGACCGGCTCGCGTCGTGGTGGCGATGCTGGGCGTGGCGCTGCTCGGCGCCGTGCCCGCCGAAGGCGCCCCGATCACCGCGCCGCCGCCCGGGGAGCCGGCGCGCATGCACGTCGTCCAGCTGCGCGCCGATCCGGTGGCCACCTACGGCGGTGAGGTCAGCGGGTATGCCGCCACCAGCCCCCGGGTGACGGGCCGGCCGCTGGACCCCGCCGGGTTCGCTGCCCGCCGCTA
>JBOGFO010000181.1:0-7209 GCA_050743445.1 Acidimicrobiia bacterium | reverse complement strand
GCGGGCATCCTCACGCTGGCCCTGCCGGTCCTGTTCGTCCTCGAGGACCGGGCCGGGGCGCTCGAGACGGTGGGTGCCGTCGGCGGCCTGGGCCGGGGCGAGCAGATCTACGCCGTGCGGTTCATGGGTCCGGTGGGCTACGTCGGCACCTTCCGCCAGACCGACCCCCTCTACACCCTCGACCTCTCCGACCCGGCCGCCCCCCGGGTGGTGGGCGAGCTGAAGATTCCCGGCTACTCCGCCTACCTCCACCCGGTGGGGGAGGGCCTCCTCCTCGGTGTCGGCCAGGACGCCACCGACACCGGACGGCGCACCGGGGCGCAGGTCTCCCTCTTCGACGTGTCCGACCCCGCCCAGCCCCGCCGCCTCGACCAGGTCGACCTCGGGCAGGGTTCGAGCGCCGCCGAGTTCGACCACCACGCCTTCCTGTGGTGGGAGCCCAAGGGGTTGGCCGTCATCCCCCTCCAGACCTACGACCCCGAGTATGCGAGCGTGGCCGTGGGCCTGTCCGTGGTCCCGGGCCGGGGCCTCGGCGAGGCCGGCCGGGTGACGCATCCCCGGAGCGTGCCCGGCGGCGCCGGCAAGATGGCGTTCGACGGGTACAACTTCATCGAGCGCTCGCTCGTCATCGACGACGCCCTCTTCACCGTCTCCCAGGCCGGCGTGCTGGCCAGCAGCCTGGACGGCCTGGCCGACCGGGACTGGGTCGCGTTCTAACCCGCTGTCCTCGGCTCAGGCCCTGCCGCTTCGGATCAGGGCCGGGAGCGGGCCCGTTCCACCGTCCGGCGGTGGAGGCGCACACCGAAGTGCGCCTCCACCTCGGCGGCCAGGTCCGCCCCCGATCGGCCGCTCCCGGACTGGAGGAAGGCGAGGATCTCGGCGGTGAGCTTGACGGGGCCCTTGCGGCCCCGTCGCTCGTCGAGCAGGCCGAGCATGCCGGCCGATTCGAACGCCGCCTCCACGAGGTAGAAGGCGGCCCGCGAGTAGCCATGCTCCCGGGCGGCGGCGGCGGCGCTCAGGCCGTCGACGGCCCGGGCCCGGAGCATCTCGTACTTCACCTGCACCTTGTCGGCGGGGAGGAAGAACCCTTCCGAGCCCGAGAACAACGGGGCCGAGACCGCCGCCGGATCAGGATGCAGCAGGCCGGCGACCTCGAGTGACTGCCGCCGCCCGCGTTCTTCTTGTGTCAACTCATGTCCGCCGCCCACTCGCGGCTGAGCCTATAGAAGAAAAAGTTATTGGCGAACTAGAGCGGCAGAAATAACTGGACACCCTTAAAAAATAAAGGATCTTACATGTTGAATTTCTCTTGATGTGTTGTCTGTGGTGCTTTAGTTTGCGGTGTGGTAATTGTTGGATAGTTAGAGAGTTGAAGAGTTCTGAGCTGATGAGATCCCCGGTCACCACCAGAACCTCCACCGCCATCCGAGTGGTCATCGTCGATGAGAACGAGATGTTCGCCCTCGGGTTGCGGGCCGCCCTCGCCGGTCACCCTCAGATCGAGGTGACGTCGGGCGAAGCGATGGACGTCGCCGTCGTGTCGCCCGCCGTGGCCGGCGAGCGCACCTTCTCCTGCCCCCTGGTGGTGTGCGGCGAGTCGCCGCCCCGGCTGGCGGAAGGCAACTGCGTGCTCGCCGCCCTGCCCCGCTCGACCCTCACCCCCAACCAGCTGCTGGCCAGCATCCAGGCCGCCGCCGCCGGCCTGAGGGTCAGCGCGTGCCCGATCTCCGTGGTCTCCCGGCTCGACGGCCGCCGGCTCGACGTGCTCCGGCTCCTGGCCTCCGGGGCCGACACCCGGGAGATCGCCCTGTCCCTCGGCTACTCGGACCGCACGATCAAGAGCGTGATCCGGGAGATCCAGCTGGCGCTCGGTACCCGCAACCGCGCCCAGGCCGTGGCCGAAGGGGTGCGCCAGGGTCTGATCGGTCTCGCCACCGAGTCCTGACCTTTCCCGGGCGGCCGGCCCCCGGGGGCCGCTCGGGCAACCCGGTTGCCCTCCTGGCCCTCCCGGGCCCTGCCGAGCGGGTACCCCGCCGGCCGCGCCACCTCGGGCACGGGCGCCCGTAAGACCGTCCGGAGGCATCGAGGACCGGGGCCCTGGGCTTGGTTGGATCGGCCCGTGATCGAGGAACGTCCCGTCCGGGTGTGGGTTGATGACGAGAACGACATCTTCCGCCTGGGCCTCAGCAGCTGCCTCGGGTCCGATGGATTCGTGGTGGCGGGCGAGAGCCGAGGCCTGGCTCCCCGCCCCGACCTGAGCCGGACCGACGTCCTCGTCTTCGACCTCGGCGGCGGCCGGCTGGGGGAGGTCGTGCGCCTGACCCAGGGCTCGGCCACCCGGCTGCTGGCCATCGCCGCCACCGCCACCGACGGCCTGCTCATCGACGCCGTGGAGGCGGGCGTGGCCGGCGTACTGCTCCGCGCCGACGTGACGCCGGCCGCCTTCCTGCACTGCCTGCGGTCCGTGTCACGGGGGAACGGGTCGGTGCCCGCCAGCGCCCTGGCCAGCCTGCTGGCCGCCCCCGGCCCCGGGCGCCGGCCCGGGTCCTCGGGTCACCTCACCGGCCGGGAGCTCGACGTCCTCCGTCTCCTGTCGACCGGCCAGAGCACCCGGGAGATCGCGGCGGACCTCTCCTACTCCGAGAAGACGGTGAAGAACATCGTCCACGACCTCCTCGTCCGCATGAACTGCCGCAACCGGGCCCAGGCCGTGGCCATGGCCACCCAGCGGGGGCTCATCTGATGTCCCCCAACCGGGCCGTCATCGGCGACTTCGGTGCCGTGGCCCGGCTCGGCCTGCTCGACATCCTGGCCGAGGAGGGCCTCGAGGTGGTCGGCCGCGCCGGGTCCCGGGACTCCGCCGGCCTGTCCGGCGAGGTGGACATCCGCGGTGCCGCCGCCGTGGTCCCCCTCGTCAGCGAAGTTCGTCCCGACGTCGTCGTCCTCGACCTCGACGACGAATCCGCCCAGGAGGTGGCCATCCGGATCACCTCCGAGTTCCCTGCCATCAAGGTCGTCGCCTGCTCCTCTGAGGAGCCCGTCATGCAGGTGTTTCCACCGTTCCACCACGGAGAGTCCTACCTATCCCAGCTGACCCGGGCGCAACTGGCCCAGGCACTGCACAACTAACCAAGAGAGAGGAACACAGCCATGCGTAGAAGCGCTTGCCTGACGGTGGCGCTGGCGGTGCTGTTGTCTTTGACAGTCGCCTCCGCCGGCACCGCGGGCGCCACTCCGGACCAGGGCGGGGTCTTTGTCCCCGTGGCCCGCGGAGAGGATCCCGACACCGACGAATCGGCGGACGACACCGCCGCCGCCAAGAAGAAGAAGGCGAAGGAAGAGACCTGCCCGCAGGAGAAGTGGGTCATCGCGCTTCCCGTCGAGGGTCTCGCCTGCGTGCTGCTCCTCCCCAAGCCGCCCCCGGAAGGGGAAGGCGAGGACGAGGACGGCGGCGCCGGAGGCTTCGGCGGCCTGTTCTAGTAGCCCGGTGCGGAAATCGACCACCGTTGGAAGGGGGACGTCGTCCCGACGGCGAGAAGTATCGGCGCTGGCCCTCATGTCGGTGCTGCTCGTCGTCGCCGGCGACGCCCCTTCCTCGGGCTTGATCTCGCTCGGCCCCGCCGCCGTGGTGCCCGCCGGCTCCAGCGGCGGGGTGTGGGTCCCTCGGTTCGCCGAGGAGTTCGACGGCGACGGGCTCGAACCGTCCCGGTGGGAGAACGGGTTCGGCTGGGGCCTGTCCTCCAACAACACCTTCGGGTACTGCGACCCGGACCACAACCGTGTCGTCGACGGCGTCCTCGTGCAACACATCGAGCGGCGGGCCCAGGGCGGCAAGCCGTTCTCGGTGGGCTGCATCAACACCAAGGACCGCTTCTCCCAGCTCTACGGCTACTGGGAGGTGCGGCTGCGGGCGGCACCGTGCCCCGGTGCCCGGGCCGCCTTCTGGGGCAAGCCCGCCGACGAGTCCTGGCCTCCCGAGCTCGACGTCATCGAGGTCCATGGTGACGAGCGCCACGTGGCCCGGCTGTCGGCCCACTGGCGGGAGGGGCGCCGGATCGTCCGCAGCCGGGGCGGATGGGCGGGCCCCGATCTCTCCGCCGGCTGGCACACCTTCGGCGCGGAATGGAGCCCCACCGAGGTCGTCTGGTACGTCGACGGGGTGGCCCGCCGCCGGCTGCAGCGCGGCGCCACCTACCTCGACGACGGCGGCGCCTTCTACGTGATCCTCAACGCCCAGGTGTACCTGGCCTCCTCGACCTGTGGCGAGGCCGGATCCACCCAGCTGGTGGACCACGTCCGCGTCTGGTCCCGGCCCTGAGAGAACCGTTCGGCCCACCCTTCGGCCCGCCGGAGGACCTCCGGTCGAGGGACCCAGAGCTGCCCCGGCGCCTCTGGGAGCGGCCGGCCCCGGATGGTTGCATCCCCATCCATGGACACACGGGTGTGGATCGACGACCCCAACCCCATCTTCCGGATGGGACTCGCCTCCTGTCTGCGCCGGCCCGGCTTCGAGCTCAGCGGGGAGAGCACCGACTTCGTGCCCCGACCCGAGCTCGACCGGACCGACATCCTGGTCTTCGACCTCGGGGAGCAGAGCCTGGGCTGGGCGCTCGGCCGGGCGGGGGAGAGCCGGCCAGCCCGGTTGCTGGGCCTGGTGGGCCCGGGTGGGCCCGAGCGGGATCTGACCGGCGGGCTGTGCACCGTGGTGGTGCGCTCCGAGCTCACCCCGGTCGGCTTCGTCGACTGTCTCCGTTCCCTGTCCGGCCTCGTGCCGCCGGCCCCCTCGGTGCCAACGGTGCCACCCGTTTCGCAGTTGGTGGCAGCGCCAACTGGAACGTCGCGGCCCGCTTCGGGTCTCACCCCCGAGGAGCTCGAGGTGCTGCGGCTCCTGGCCCAGGGCGAAGGGCCCCAGGGGATCGCCCGGGGGCTCGGCTTCTCCCGCCGGGCGGCTCGGGAGGTCGTGGCCGGGCTCGTGGCCCGGCTGGGCGCCCGCAGCCCGGCCCAAGCCGTGGCCTGGGCCGTGCGGGAAGGGGTCATCTGATGGCCGCCCGCCGCGACCGCCGCCGGGTGCTGGTGGCCGGCATCCCCCGTTCCGGGACGACCTGGGTGGGGCGGGTGCTGGGCCACGCCGACGGCGCCGGCTACGTCCACGAACCCGACAACCATCTCGTCCGGCCCGAGGCCTGGTGGGCCAAGCGGGACCTGGGGGACTACCCCCGCCTGGTGCCCGGCGACGTGGCCGCCGACTACGAACGCCTCTTCCGGGTGGCCTTCGCCGGCGGGACCCGCCCCTCGCTGCTCTACACCTGGGCCCGGGCCCTGCACCGCTACGCGCCCGGCCGGCTCTCCCGTGCCCTGGCCGTGGCCCCGGGGCCCCGGGCCGGTTGGCAGGGCGACGTGGTGGTGAAGTCGATCTTCTGCGCCCGCTCCCTCGAGTGGCTGGCCGAGCGCTTCGAACCTGCGGTGGTCGTCGTGGAACGCCACCCGTTCGCCGTCATCGGCAGCTGGGCCGAGCTCGGCTGGAACGGGTTCCTCGACGCCGACCCCGCCGCGGTCGCCGAGTGCCGGGCGGCGTTCGGGGTGGAAGCACCCCGGATCGACGCCTCGTGGGTGGAGCGCGCCGCCTGGCACTTCGGCTTTCTCTCGGCCCTGTTGAGCCAGGCCCGGGACCGTCACCCGGAATGGCAGGTGGTGAGCCACGAGTCCCTCTGCGCCGCCCCTGAGCCGGAGTTCGAGGAGCTGTGCCTCCACCTGGGCCTCCGCTTCGGCGCCGGGGCCCGGCGGTTCCTCCTCGCCTCCAACCGGCCCGGCACCGGCTATTCCACCAACCGGGTGTGGGCCGATCAGCTCGACCGTCGGGGCCGCCTGGACGCGGACGATCAGCAGCGGGTGCGCGACGTCCTGGCCCGCTTCGCCCCCAAGCCTGCGCCCGTCGCGGTGCCGCCCGTCCCCAGGCTGCCCGTCCCGTCCCGGCCGCGGCCCGTGCCCGTCGCCGGTCCCGGCCTCGTCCCGGTCCGCCGGTGACCAGCCCCCGGTCCCCCCGGTCCCCCCGGTCCCCCCGGTCCCCCCGGTCCCGCCGTCGCGCCGGTGTCCTGGCCTTCCTCCTGGCTGTGGCGACGGCGGCGCCGGGGGCCAACGCCCAGACGCCGCCCCCTTGTCCGCCCAGGCGTTCCGGCTCCCTGCCGCCGGGCACGGGGGAGACGTCGGGGATCACCGCCTCGTCCCGTTTCCCGGGTTGGGGCTGGATGATCCGGGACTCGGGCCATCCGGCCAGCCTCTATGCCGTCCGCTTCCTGGCCGACGGCCGGGCCGCCGTCCGCGAGTTCGGGGTGCGGGGAGCCGACAACACCGACTGGGAGGACGTGGCCTACGCCCGCAACCGCGACGGCACCGGCCGGCTTTACGTGGTGGAGAGCGGCCAGACCGGCCGGGACCACTTCATCTACAAGGTCCCCGAGCCCGACCCGCTGGAAGGGCCCCGGTCGGTCGGCTCCCGCCGCTACCGCTACGCCTATCCCCGGGGCCGCCACTTCAACACGGAGGCCGCATTCTTCCACCACGGCCGCCTCGTGCTGGTGACCAAGACGAGCCCGGCCCGGGTCTACCGCTTCGAGTCCCGGCTGTCGTCAGCGCGGGTGAACCGGCCCCGGTTCGTGGGCGTGCTCCGGGGTGCCCAGACGGTGTCGGTCACCCGGGTCTCGCCCGACGGCCGGGTGCTGGTGGCGGCCAACCACAACCGGCTCTACATCTACCGGACCCCGATCCCGTCGGCCGACCTGTCGCAGTTCCTGGCCCGGCGGCCCGACCGCTCGGAGCTGGTGGGCAACAGCGACAACATCGAGGCGGGCGACTTCTTCCCCTTCCGCCGTTGCACCCTGCTCCTGGCGGCCGAGTCGAAGAACCTCTACCGCCTGGGACCGGAGCACTGACCAAGGCTGGCGCGATTGTGGCCCCCACAGGGCCACCATCGCACCCGCCTCAGGTCTGTCCGGTCTCCAGCAGGCGCTTCAGTCGACCGTGGTCGCGGCGGAGGTTGCGCTGCACCATCTGCTGCAGCAACGGCGGGGCGACGCGGAGGAACCCGGCGGGCGGGGTCTCGACCGTCTCGTGGACCTGGGTCCAGCCCGAGGCTGACGCCGTGGCCGTCCGGGTGACCGTCATGGGGAAGGCGCTTTCGGTGGTCTTGACGGAGATCTGCTTGCCCGGCAC
>JBOGFO010000180.1:0-2702 GCA_050743445.1 Acidimicrobiia bacterium | reverse complement strand
GGGCAGGGTGGTGACGGCCTCGTCGGGCAGGCCGAGGCGCTGGAGGACGGTCACCTCGGCCTCGGGCGGGAGGCGGTCCAGCAGCGCCAGCTTCACGTCGGAGAGCACCAGCTTGGAGTGGCAGTGGCTGATGAGGAGGGGGCCGGTAGGGAGGGCGCTGGGCAGCGCCTTGCCGTCCGCCACCCGGGCGCCGTCGGTGGGATCGACGCCGAGCCGGATCCAGGCCAGCTCGGCGAAGGAGACACCGGGCACGACGACCAGGCGCTCGCCGAGCTCCTGGCGGAGCAGGGCCACCGTCCGCTCCCCCACGGCCGGGCTGCCGGGGACGGCCAGGGCGACGTCGCCCTCCTCGGCGGCGGCCAGCAGCCGGGCGGAGATGGCCGGGTACACCTCCTCGGCCGACGTCGCCGTCTCGTAGATGTCGTCGCAGCCCAGGAGGTCGATGCCCTCGGCGGCCAGGTCGGCCACGGCCGGGTGCCGGGCCGTGCGGGTGAAGCGCCGGGCCGGGTCGATCGCCTCGAGGGCGGCGCGGGCGGCGGGCACCAGGAGGTCGGCCCCCGCCGGTCCGAGGCCGACGACCACGAGGCGCCCGGCCATCTACGACGAGGGCGTGGTCTCGGCCGGAGGCTGTTGCTGTCCTTCAGGCACCGGGATCCCGCCGGGGACGGTGTCGGGCGTCTGGCCATCGGGCCGGCCCTCGGCCGGTGCGGGCTGGGTGGGGGGCACGACCTCGGCTCCCTGCTCGCTGACCCGGAACGTGCCGTAGCGCTTGTCGACGGTCACCTTGGCGTCCTGGGCCGCCTTGCTCAGGAACTCCACGAAGGCGGTCTCGCTCTCGTTGTTGAGCGCCGTCTTGGCCTGGGTCCGGGCCTGCTCGAAGGGAGCCTGCTTGAACTCCTTGACCAGCAGGACATGGAACCCGAACTGGGTCTGGACCGGGTCGGTCGGCACCCCCGGCTGGGCGGCGAAGGCGGCGGCCTCGAACTCGGCCACGAACAGGCCCTTGTTGTTGCAGCCCAGATCCCCGCCCTTGGCGCCGCTGCCCGTGTCCTTGGACACGGCCGTGGCCACG
Organism: Acidimicrobiia bacterium; assembly: GCA_050743445.1. Lineage (GTDB taxonomy): Bacteria > Actinomycetota > Acidimicrobiia > IMCC26256 > BP-133 > CAWBJP01. Next base: position 1,630 of record JBOGFO010000180.1, on the reverse strand, counting down.
GCGGCGAAGTCCTCGCCGCCCTTGACCCGGGCGAGGGCGGCGTCGGCCTCCTCCTTGGTGTCCACCAGGAAGTGGGACAGGCAGACCTGCTGGAAGTCGGCCTGGTGCTCGTCGTAGTACTTCCTCAGGCTCTCCTCGGACAGCGACAGGCCGGAGAGGGAGGTGCGCAGGGCCACGGCCCGGGCGTTGCGGCCCGACAGCCGCTTGCGGAACCACTCGGGGAAGGCGGCCGCCACCTTGGGGTTGCCGAACTGCTCGGCCAACTGGGTCTCGGCGGCGCCCTCGTCCTCCTCGGTCACCTTGAGGTCGCGCTTCTCGAACTCCTGGGTGATGAGCGCGTCGTAGATGACGGCGGTGAGCCAACCGGCCGACAGCCGGGCGTCGACCGTGTCGTTGCCCTCGCCCTGGAGCCCCTGACCGCCGCTCGCCGCCTGGAGCTCCTCGTTGTCGGCCAGCGCCTGGAGCTCACGCTCGAAGTCGCTGCGGTCGATGTCCCGTCCGTTGACGGTGGCGGCCGCGGCGGAGGCAGTGGGGCCCGACGACCCGCAGGCCGAGGCCAGCAGGCCGACCGTGAGCGCGACAGCGATGGAAACGGGGCGAAGATTCACGGGGGTCAAGGCTACTGCTGACCGGCGTCGGAGCCGACCGCAGCCGCCGCCGCGGCCACGGCTTCGGTGCCGGGAGGGACCAGCTCGGCCAGCAGGGTGAGGATGGCCTCGACCACGGCCAGGCCGTCGGTCTTGGAGCCGACCGGCCCGGTGGGCTTGAGCGGGACCACGACCTCGTCGCCGGCCTTGGTCAGCGCCTTGGGCGCCAGGCGCATCAGCCTGACCCGCTGCGACTCCCGCAGCGCCAGCGGCGTGAAGCGCACCGCGCCCCGCTGCACGGCCACCTCCCGGACACCCAGGCGCACGCACTCGGCCCGGACCCGGGCCACGGCCAGGAGGGCGGCGGCGGGGGCCGGCGGGGGGCCGTAGCGGTCGGACCACTCGGCGGCGATGTCCTCCACGTCGGCCAGGCTGCCCACGGCGGCCAGCCGGCGGTAGGCCTCCATGCGCAGGTCGTCCCGGGCGATGTAGTCGCGGGGGATGGAGGCGGTGACGGGCACGTCGACGGAGATCTCGATGGGCTCGGTGGGGGCTTCGCCGGTGAGCTCACCGACGGCTTCCGTGACCATCTGGCAGTAGAGGTCGAAGCCGACGGCGGCGATGTGGCCGGACTGCTCCCCGCCCAGCAGGTTGCCCGCCCCGCGGATCTCGAGGTCGCGCATGGCGATCTTGAACCCCGAGCCGAGATCGGTGAACTCCCCCAGGGTCTTGAGCCGCTCGTAGGCCTCCTCGGTGAGGACCCGGCCCTCGGGGTGGAACAGGTAGGCGTAGGCCCGCTGGCCCGACCGGCCCACCCGGCCCCGGAGCTGGTAGAGCTGGGCCAGGCCCAGCAGGTCGGCCCGGTCCACCACCATGGTGTTGACGGTGGGCATGTCGAGGCCGGACTCGATGATGGTGGTGCACACCAGGACGTCATAGGCCCGCTCCCAGAAGTCGACCATCACCTTCTCCAGGCTGCCCTCGTCCATCTGGCCGTGGGCGATGGCCACCCGGGCCTCGGGCACCAGCTCCCGCACCCGGGC
>JBOGFO010000179.1:0-11491 GCA_050743445.1 Acidimicrobiia bacterium | reverse complement strand
GGCCGACTTCGTCACCCGCAAGCCGCAGCTCGGGCAACGGAAGCAGTAGGAGCCCTTGTTGTCGTTGGCGCACACCCGCACCACGACATCGGCCGCCTTCAGTCGCACGTCCCCGCAAGACGGGCAGGTCGCTCGGATGGTGGTCATTCCTCGTCCTCCTTGGCCCCTTTGAGTCATGCCCATCCCATCGGCGTATTCGCACCTCAGGTTGAGCGCTCTTTTTCTGAACGTCGCTCAGGGCAACTCATGACGCCTGACCAACCGCATCGTCAGTATCGTGCGCGTCCTCCCTCAACTGGTGGACCCTCGACCGCGTGCCACGATGGGTCGTGGCGCCGATCACCTTCGCTCACCGCGGCGGGCGGGCCGAGGCCCCCGAAAACACGCTGGTGGCGTTCACGCGGGCGTTGAAGCAGGGGGCCGGCGGCCTGGAATCCGATGTGCGCCTCTCCAGCGACGGGGAAGCGGTCCTGGTCCATGGCACCCACCTGCGGGTGGGCCTGCGGCGCCTGGGGGTGGCGTCCACCTCCGCCGATCGGCTGGCCGAGGCGGGGGTGCCCCGGCTGACCGACCTCTACGCCACGCTGGGTGGCGACTTCGAGCTGTCCCTCGACCTGAAGGAGCCCGGCGCGCTGGGGGCGGTGCTGCGGGCGGCTCAGGGGGCGGGGGCCACCGAACGGCTGTGGCTCTGCTCCCGGGAGGTCGAGGTGCTCGCCGCGGTGCGGGCTGCCGACCCCTCGGTGCACCTGGTCCACTCCATGGGCCGGCGTCGCTACGGGGACGCTCTCGAATCCCATGCCGCCGCCCTCGCCCGGGACGGGGTGGCCGCCCTCAACCTCACCGAGCGGGAGTGGACGGCCGGCCTGGTCGCCCTCGTGCACCGGTTCGGGCTGGCCGCCTTCGCCTGGGACGTCCAGGAGACGCGCCGGCTCCGGGCCCTGCTGGAGATGGACATCGACGCCGTCTACTCCGACCACGTGGACCGGATGGTGGCCACGGTCGGCGAATGGACCGCCGGGGAATGAGGAGACCGCTGAGGAATCCGGTCACACAACGGGATTGCTCAGCGGTCTTCTAGATCTAGAGCAGGCCGAGGTGCCCCAGGGGCCAGATGCGGACGAAGGCCCGCCCGATGATGGCGTTCTCGTCGATCGACTTGAAGAAGGTGGAGTCCTTGGAGTCCTGGCGGTTGTCGCCCAGGACCCAGAACCGGTCGGGCGGCACCTTCTCGGCCGGGAAGTCCCGCGACCGGACCTCTTCCGGCAGGTAGGGCTCGTTGAGGGGCTTGCCGTCGATGTAGATCTCGCCGGCCTTCCCCTCGATCGTCTCCCCGGGGAGCCCGACGACCCGCTTGATGAGGTCTTTCACCTCGGAGGTGCTCGCTCCGGGGGGTGCCTCGAACACGATCACGTCACCCCGGTGCACGTCGTGGAGCCGGTAGGAGAGCTTGTTCACCAGCACCCGGTCGTCCGTGTGGAGAGTGGGGACCATCGACCCGGACGGGATGTAGAAGGCCTGGATGAGGAAGGCCCGGACGACCAGGGCGACGGCCAGCGAGGCCACCACCAGGACGATCCACTCCAGGCCCTGGCGGCGGCGCTTCGGCGGCTCCTCCTCGGCGGCGACCGCCTCGACGGGAATCGCCTCCTCGGGGGGTGCGCCGAGCGGAGGGGCTTCGACGGGAGGCCCCGGGTCGGTCGTGGCTGAGGGCTCGGTCTCGGGGCGTTCCACTACTTCCCATCCTGGCACGTCGGCCGGTTCATGCTGCGTCGCAGGCTGTGCGGACCATGGTCTCAGAGGTGCCGGCCGTAGACGGCGAGCAGGCGGGCTGCGGCCTCCGCTGCTACCCCTCCCAGTGTAGGGGGCGCGATGATCGACGCGGCCGGGCCGAGCCGCAGGAGCAGGCGTTCCAGCCAGGCCTGCTCGCTCACCGCCAGGGTCACCCGGAGGCGTCCGTCAGCCTCCGTCTCGACGGATTCGACGGGGTAGGACTCGGTGACCCAGCCGGCCTCCGGGTCGAGCAGCAGGGTGACCCGGGGGTCGCTGTCCCGGGGGTGGAAGACGGAGTCCCGCTGGCCCGTCCGGTCGGGGTCGGGGGTGAAGTGCTTCCCCGTGGGCGCCACGCCCCGGACCCGGTCGACCCGGAAGAGCCGGTCGTCGCCGGCCGAGTGGCACCAGGCGTCGACGTACCAGCCGCCGCCGGCGGCGAACACGGCGTGGGGGTCGATGACCCGGGTGGTGAGGGCGTCGCGGCCGAGGGCGTAGTAGTCGATCTCCACCTGCTCGCCGGCTTCGGCGGCGGCCCGCAGTCCGTCGAGGAAGCGGCCCGGTTCCAGCTCGATGGCGAGCCCGCCCTCGGCTCCGAGGACGTCGGCCAGCTTGTCGAGGGCGGAGGCGAGCGAGCCGTCCGGGTCGCTGCCGGGGACGGCCAGGAGGGTCCGCCCGGCGGCCAGGAGGCTGAAGCCTTCGGAGGGGGTGAGGCTGAGCGGCCGGGCGAAGTAGTCGGCGAAGCGGAGGTAGACCTGGCCGTCGACGATCTCGCAGTCGATGAGGCGATCGGGACTGTAGGGCGGGAGGCCACAGAAAGGGATGAGCTCCAGGTCCCGCTCCAGCTCGGCCACGGACAGGCCGAAGCGGGCGGCGATGTCGGGCACTGAGGAGCCCTGGTGGTCGAGCATCCAGGGGATGATCGAGAGCAACCGGCGGAGCCGGGCGGCGGCGTCGGGCCGGGTCATGGTCGCGTGGCCGCCAGGGACTCGAGCCACTCGATCATCTCGGCTCGCAGCTCCGGCGGTGCGAGGACCTCGGCCGAATCCAGGAGTCCGAGGACGAACGACCGGAAGGCGGCCCGGTTGGTGACGGCCATGCGCAGCACCACCGATCCGTCGTCGGCGCGCTCGACGACGGCCAGCTCCCCCACCACGGCCGCCACCCACCCGGCCTGGGGTGGCGCCACCCTCACGTGCGCCTCGACCAGGTTCTCATCGCCGAACCGCCAGGGCTCGTCGCGCAGCGCGGAGCCGGGATCGAAGCCGGCGGGTGGTTCGAAGGTCCCGGCCGGGCCGGGGTCGACCTCGCCTTCGATGCGATCGGCCCGGAAAGCCCGGATGGCCCCCCGGTCGGGGTCGTGGCCCACCGCGTACCAGTGCCCGTTCCGGAACACGATCCCGTAGGGGCACAGGCGGCGGTCCTCGCCCCGATAGGTGAAGCGCACCTCGGCCCGCCGGCGGTAGGCGTCGAAGAGCAGGGCCAGCGCGGGGACCGTCGGAAGGGCGGCCAGGGGCGCGGCCCCGGTGCCTTCGGCCCCACCCAGCTTCCAGAGGGCGTGGCGGCCCTCGCCCCCCTCCAGGCCGACGGCCGTGACCGCCAGGTGCAGAGCCACCCGCTCGGCGTCGGTCAGGTCCAGGGGCGGCAGCTCGTAGTCGCGCCGGTGGATGCGATAGCCCGTCTCGTGGTCGAAGGCGTAGAGCGCCTCGAGCGAGATGGGGACGCCGATGTCCCTCAGGGTGGCCTTGTCCCGCTCGAACTGGCGGCGGCGGGTGTTCGGGTCCGGCGGGTAGCCGGGGACCCGATCGGCGATCTCCTCCAACGTGAGCGGCCGGCCGGTGTCGAGGAGGACGGCGATCAGGTTGGTGAGGCGCTCCAGGCGGTCGGCCACGGGGCCGATCGTAGAGGCCGGGTCTAGGCTTTCCCGTCCAGGTGGCGGGCGGCCAGGGTGCCGGCCGCGGCCCCGCAGGCGAAGAGGACGGGATCGGCTCGCGCCGGCCGGCCCATCGAGGACACGTCGAGCCCGTGGCGCTCGAAGAGCTCCAGCACGTCGGGCCCGTCGACCTCCACCACATCGTGGCGGCGGTCGAGCCCGGTGGCGGCCAGGTCGGCCCGCAGCCGGTCCTCCTCGGCCCCGCCGACCAGCGGCAGCGCGATCTCCACCCGCTCCCGGCAGGCCAGGCGCAGGGCGGTGGCGGTGTGGTGGGACAGCCCCCGGTGCCGTTCCCGGGGATCGGCGAAGGAGGCCCGCAGGCAGGCCACCGGGCGGCCCCCGAGGGCGACGGTGCCATCGAGGGTGGGCCCCACCTCGAGGCCGGAGAAGCCCAGCCGCGTGCCGGTGCCGACCACGCCCGGGCCCATGGCCACCACGGCCGCGTCGGCCCCGGCCAGGTGCCGGGCGACGGTGAGGGCGGAGAGGAGCGACACCGCCTCGTGGTCGCCCCCGAAGGCGTGGCCGCAGGTGACGGTGGAGTCGACCAGCTTGCGCTCCCCCAGCGCGGCGACCAGGTCGGACATGGCCAGGGGCAGGCCGGCACCGTCGGTCATGACGTAGACCAGGCAGGCGTCGGGGGCGGCCTCCTTGAAGGCCGCCGCCACGGCCGGCAGCTGGCTGTGCAGTCCCGCCGCCACCACCGGCATACCGGTGATGGACTCGACCTCGGACAGGGCGGCGACGTGTTCCTCGGTGGAGCCCACATCGGCCTGGAGGCTGGTGTAGCGGGCCTTGATGACGTGGCCCGGACCCGGCTCGCTCCATCCGTCGCGTTCCAGGTTCCAGTGGATGATGTGCCAGCCCCCGGTGCCCAGACCCAGCTCGACGGCCGTGGTGTTCACCACCACCCGGTCCCCCACGGCCACCGCGCCGGTCAGCTGGGTGAGTCCGTAGGCCCGCTCGGCCCCGTCGCCGAGGTCGACCTCGACGCGCTGGAGCCCGGGGCGCTCCTCCAGGACACGCAAGACCACCCCGGTACGGAAGGAAGGCATCCGGCGAGCCTATGCCCCGCCTACCGGCGGCGGCGGTCCCGGCGGGAGAGGCGCTCGCGGATGATGGCCCGGCGTTCCTGGAGGTCCTTGTAGGTGAGCGTCTCCATCGCCGGGCTGACCCCGAAGGACGCTTTCATGCCCGCCAGGTCGATCTGTTGGGCGCGGGGGTCCACGCCGACGTCGCCGGCGATGCGGGCCCCGTGGGTCGTGGCGAAGTGGGTGGCGATGTGGGCGATCTCGGCGAAGAGATCGAGGTCGGGCGCCAGGGTGGCGATGGCCCCGTCGAGGAAGACGAGGTTCTTGATGAAGAGCATGAGCTCCTTGGGCAGCCGGGCGCCGTAGCCGAGGAGGGCCTTCACCGTCCGCTGGATCTCCCGGACCAGCTCCTCGGGGCTGAGCGTGGTGGGGTCGATCGGTGGCCGGTCCAGTCCCAGGTCGGCGATCACGGCGTCGATGTCGGTGTCCGGGGGCAGCGCGCCGAGGTCGACCAGGGCGGCCATCTGGCCCCGCAGGTCGTTCACCGTGGCACCGATGAGCAGGCGCAGGAAGGCACGCCGGCGGACGTCGTCGAGCCGGCCGGTGATCCCGAAGTCCATGAGGGCCACCCTGGGCCCCGGGGGTCCTCCCGGTGCTCCGCCGGGGACGACGAAGAGGTTCCCGGCGTGGAGGTCCCCGTGGAAGATGCCGTGGAGCATGGCCCCCTCGAGGAACCCGATCATGCCCGTGCGCACCAGGGCGGCCGTGTCGATGCCGGCCTGGCGCATGCCGGCCACGTCGTCGGAGGCGAAGCCGTCGAGGCGCTCCATGACCAGCACCCGCTGGGTGACCAGGTCCGGGTGGGGCCGGGGCACGATGTAGCCGGTCTGGCCGAGCTCGACCATCGAGCGGGCGACGTCGAGCATGTTCTCGGCCTCCAGCCGGAAGTCGAGCTCCTCCACGATCGTCTCGGCGAACAGCTCGACCAGGGCCGGAGGGTTGGCCAGGGCCGCCACCGGGATCCGCCCCACCAGGCGGGGGGCGATCCAGGCCATGACGGCCAGGTCCGAGCGGACCAGCCGGGCCACGGCCGGCCGCTGCACCTTGACCACCACCGACTCGCCCGTCCGGAGGACGGCGGCGTGGACCTGGGCGATGGAGGCCGCGGCCACGGGATCGGGCTCGAAGGAGGCGAACACGTCCTCGAGGGGCCGGCCGAGGTCCTCCTCCACCACGGCCCGCACCGAGGCGAAGGGCTCGGGCGGCACCTGGTCGCGGCAGCGCTTGAACTCCGTCACCAGCGCCTCGGGGAAGACGCCCTCCCCGGCGGAGATGATCTGGCCCAGCTTGATGTAGGCCGGACCGAGCCGCTCGGCCGCCTGCCGCAGCCGCCGGGACAGGTCGGCCACCGATGCCGTTCCCCCGGCCCGGCGCTTGCCGGCAGCCCACCAGGCCAGCGCGGGGCCGAGATGGCGGAGGGTGGCGGACAGCCGGCGGGCCGGAGGTATCCGCCGGACGCGGGCCAGAGCGGGCACCTGCGCCCGCACCCGGGTCCGGACGTCGCCCAGCCCCCGGCGCCAGCTCAGGCGGTCGAGGTCGACCTCCCACGGGCCGTCCTCGGAGAAGGCGCCGAGCTCGAGATCAGATGCGCCCACTACCGTCCGACTGCCTTCGGGACGCCGAGCCGCCGTGGGGTGGGGGCCCCACGGCACTGCGGCGGGATGCCCGGAGGGCAGGGGCCCGCCGCCATATCAGAGGCAGGCGATGAGCTTCTCGACCCGCTCGTCCTGGGACTTGAACGGGTCCTTGCACAGCACCGTGCGCTGGGCCTGGTCGTTGAGCTTCAGGTGGACCCAGTCGACGGTGTAGTCCCGCTTGCGCTCCTTGGCCCGCTTGATGAAGGCGCCCCGCAGCTTGGCCCGGGTGGTCTCCGGCGGGTTGGTGGTGGCGGTGAGGATGTCGGCGTCGTTGGCGATCCGCTGCGCCACGCCCTTGCGCTCGAGCACGTAGAACAGCGACCGGCGCGTGTTCACGTCGTGGTAGGCGAGGTCCACCAGGGCCACCTTGGGGTGGGTGAGCGGGATCTGGTGGCGGTTCCGGTAGTTCTCGATCAGGTGGTACTTGATCACCCAGTCGACCTCGGAGGACAGCGTCAGCGGGTCGTCCTCCAGGCCGGCCATGACGTGCTCCCACATGGCCAGCGCCTTGCCCTCCTGCTCGCCCAGGCCCTTGCGGGCGGCGAACTTCTGGGCCCGGTTGAGGAACTCGGACTGGATCTCGAGGGCGGACATCTCCCGGCCGTTGGCCAGGCGCACCTTCCGCCGGCAGGTGATGTCGTGGGAGATTTCCCGGATGGCCCGGATCGGGTTCTCCAGGGTCAGGTCCCGCCACACCCCCTTGTCCTCCTCCAGCATGCGCAGCACGATCGATGTCGTCCCGATCTTCAGGAAGTTCGTGTACTCGCTCATGTTGGAGTCGCCCACGATGACGTGCAGGCGCCGGAAGCGCTCGGCATCGGCATGGGGCTCGTCCCGGGTGTTGATGATGGGCCGCGACCGGGTGGTGGCCGACGACACGCCCTCCCAGATGTGCTCGGCCCGCTGCGAGACGCAGTACATGGCGCCCCGGGCCGTCTGGAGGACCTTGCCCGCCCCGGCGTAGATCTGGCGGGAGACGAGGAAGGGGATGAGCACGTCGGTGAAGCGGGCGAAGTCGCCCTCCCGCTCGACCAGGTAGTTCTCGTGGCAGCCGTAGGAATTGCCGGCCGAGTCGGTGTTGTTCTTGAACAGGTAGACCTCGCCCCTGATGCCCTCCTCCCGCAGCCGCTGCTCGGCCGACATCAGGAGGCTCTCCAGGATCCGTTCCCCGGCCTTGTCGTGGACGACGACGTCGTAGATGGAGTCGCATTCGGGGGTGGCGTACTCGGGATGCGAGCCGACGTCGAGGTAGAGGCGAGCGCCGTTCTCAAGGAACACATTGGAGGAGCGTCCCCACGACACCACTCGCCGGAAGAGGTAGCGGGCCACCTCGTCGGGGCTGAGGCGCCGCTGCCCCCGCAGGGTGCAGGTGACGCCGTACTCGTTTTCCAGGCCGAAGATTCGCCGCTCCACGCAGCGAGTGTACGGCGGCACCCACCAGGTAGGGGTACGCCGGCGAGAACGAAACAGGCTTGTGCATCGGAACACCTCCGGGGTGGTCAGATGCACAAGCCTGAGCGGACGGCCCGTCGCTGTCGACCCGCCGGCGTGCGCCCAATCAGCTGGTGGGCGCCCCCAACAGCTCGGTGACCTCACCGACCTCGATCCGCCGGAAGCGGCGACGGTGCCGGCGCCGGTCGAGGGTCGCCACCTCGAGCGCTTCGGCGGTCAGGGTGCGGCTGTCGGGTGCGCCCAGGCCGGCGGTCCCCAGCCCGATGGCCCCGGCGAGGTCCAGCCCGTCGGCGTAGGCGGACCGCAGGTGCTCGGCGATGGCCTCGGCTGAACCGCCCAGGACGGTGAAGCCGTGCTCGTCCATCACCGTCCCGTCGTAGAGGAGGTGGAACAGCTCGTTGGGCTCGTCGTCCCGGGCGCCGACCTGGGCGACGAGGATCTCGACCTCGTAGGGCTTCATCTCGTGGGTGAAGACCTGCCCCAGGATCTGGGCGTAGCCGTTGGCCAGGGCCCGGGCAGTGACGTCCTCCCGGGAGTAGCTGTAGCCCTTCACGTCGGCCTGGCGGACCCCGGCGATGCGGAGCATCTCGAACTCGTTGTACTTGCCCACCCCGGCGAAGGCGATGCGGTCGTAGATCTCGGAGATCTTGTGGAGCGTGCCCGACGGGTTCTCGGCCACGATGGCGATCCCGTCGGCGTACTCGATGGCCACCAGGCTGCGGCCCCGGGCGATGCCCTTGCGGGCATAGTCGGCCCGGTCCTTCATCACCTGCTCGGGCGAGACGTAGAACGGCATGCTCATGGCTGGGGCATCCTTCCCAGCACCTCGGTGACGCGGGCCTCGACGTCGGCCTCGGGCAGCAGCACGAAGCCGTCCCGGTCGATGGTGGCCACGGTGGGGTAGATGTTGCGGACCAGGTCGGGACCGCCGGTGGCGGCGTCCTCGTCGGCCGCCTGGAACAGGGCCAGGAGACCGAGATCCACGGCCTCGGTGACTGCCATCTGATCCCGGTAGCCGCCCTTGATCCAGTTGCGGGCGTGGACGCCGCCCGAGCCGGTGGTGGCGAAGTTCGTCTCTTCGTAGCGTCCGCCGGTGACGTCGTACTTGAACAGGCGGCCTTCGTGGCGGCGCAGGTCGTAGCCGGCGAAGAGGGGGACGACGACGAGACCGGCCATGGCGGCGGGCAGGTTGGCCCGGATCATCTGGCCGAGCCGGTTCGCCTTTCCTTCCAGGGAGAGGGGCTCGCCCTCGACTTTCTCGTAGTGCTCGAGCTCGGTCTGGAACAGCTTGACCATCTCGATGGCGGGCCCGGCGGCGCCGGCGATGGCCACCCCCGACCATCCGTCGGCCGGCATGACCTTGTCCATCCTGCGGCTGGCGATGGTGTGGCCCTCGGTCGCCCTGCGGTCGCCGGCCATGACCACCCCGCCGGCATAGCGGAGGCAGACGATGGTGGTGGCATGGGGTATGGGCAGCCCCGCAGGCATCATCGTGGGCGCCGGCCCCTGCGGTGGGAGGGGGACCGCTTCGGGGGAGAGCCGGCGCAGCACGTCGGCGAAGGAGGCTCCCGGATCGGCTCCGGAGGGGAACCAGGGAAGGGGGGTGTCACTCATCGGGCGGTGAGCCTAGTAGGTCGGCTCCGGCCCGAGCCCGGAACGGCTGCTGCCTACTGCCCGCCCTTCTGCACGTAGTTCCGGACGAACTCCTCGGCGTTCTCCTCGAGCACGGAGTCGATCTCGTCGAGCAGGTCGTCGAGTTCCTCCTTGATCTTCTCGCCCTGCACCTTGGGCGCGTCGACCTCGGTGGTCTCCGTCTCCCGTTCCTTGGGTGCCGGCTTCTGCTTACGCTCCCTCTCTGCCATTTCGTCCTGTTCCTATGCCTGGAGCCGGCTCACCAGGTCAGCCGGCGTGGCGCATTCATCTAGTAGTTCATCGACATGGGCGCGAGTCCCTCTCAGGGGCTCCATCATGGGAATCCTTTTGAGCGGATCCTCCCCCAGGTCGAAGATCAAACTGTCCCAGTTGGCCGCTACGACCGATTCTGCCCACTTCGACAGGCACCGACCTCGAAAATAGGCCCGGGTGGTCGGCGGCGGCTCGGTCATCGCCGTGACCACGTCCTCCTCGGCCAGCAGGCGCTCGACCTTCCCCGCCCTCACCATGCGCTCGTACAGCGACCGTTCCGGGCGGACGTCGTGGTACTGCAGATCCATCAGCGCCAGCTTCGGGTCGTCGGGGGGGAGCCCGTGCTTGGCGGCGTAGGCTCTCAGCAGGGCGTACTTGGTCGTCCAGTCGAGCACTCCGTCGAGGCGCAGAGGATCCTCCTCCAGGGCGGTGAGCACCATCTCCCACCGTCGCAACAGCCCGGCGCCGCCGTCTTCTTCCCCGACCGACTCCAACCCGGATTCGTCGGCGTATTTCTCCGCCATGCGGAAGAACTCCCACTGCAGTTCCAGGGCGGTGGCGGTCGAACCGTCGGCCATGGCGAACGACGCCCGGCACTCGGGATCGTGGGAGACCTTGCGCATGGTCGGCACCGGCGTGTCCATCGAGAGGTCCTTGTCTATGAACCCGTCTTCGATCATCGACAGCACCACGGCGGTGGTGGCGGTCTTCAGGTAGGTGGACACCTCGCACAGGTTGGCGTCACCCACGATCACGTGGAGCCGGCGGTACTTCTGGGGATCGGCGTGGGGCTCGTCCCGGGTGTTGACGATGGGCCGCTTGAGGGTCGTCTCGAGGCCGACCTCCTCCTCGAAGAAGTCGGCTCGCTGGGAGATCTGGAAGGCGACCTCGGAGGCGCCGTGCTCGGCTCCCACCTTGCCCGCCCCGGTGAAGATCTGGCGGGTGACGAACCAGGGAACCAGGTGGCGCACCAGGGTGGAGAACGGGACCGAGCGGTCGAGGAGATAGTTCTCGTGGCAGCCGTAGGAGTTGCCCTTGCCGTCGGAGTTGTTCTTGTAGACGACGATCTCCTGGCCGGGGGGCAGCACCCGGGCGGCGGCCAGCATCGACCGGGCCAGGATCCGCTCCCCTGCCTTGTCGTAGGTCGTCAGCTGGAGGGCGCTGGTGCACTCGGGGCTCGAGAACTCCGGGTGGGCGTGGTCGACGTAGTAGCGGGCGCCGTTGGTGAGGACCGTGTTGACCAGGTGGGTCTCCACCTCGGGGGGCGCGGCGTCCTCCCTGGCAAAGCCGCGGGCGTCCCGGCCGGGGGATTCGTCTTCGAAGTCCCAGCCGACCCGGCGGTGCTCGACGTAGGAGTTGACCAGCATCGACGAGGCCACCACGGGGTTGCCGTCCGCCACACCCCGAAAGACGATGCCGTATTCGGTTTCGATCCCGAACACCTTCGGTAGCGCCACGCGGCCAGCCTACAGTGCAGTGCCGGGCGGGACGTTCCAGGCGAGTGCAGGCCTACAGGTACTGCCCCGTGGTCACCCGTTCGATGGACCGGCCGCCTTCGGCCTCGGGGCCCTTGGCGATCAGGGTCCGGACGTAGACGATGCGCTCGCCCTTCTTGCCCGAGATCTTCGCCCAGTCGTCGGGATTGGTGGTGTTGGGCAGGTCTTCGTGCTCCTTGTACTCCTGCTTGATGGACTCGAGCAGGTCGGAGG